>NZ_BLTE01000021.1 GCF_013019105.1 Fundidesulfovibrio magnetotacticus | reverse complement strand
CCGTTCCTGCCGTACGGGTCCACTGTGGAGCGTGCGCCCGTCCCGAAAGTGTGCACGTGGGGCGTTGCGCCGCTGGGCATCGGGGTCGGCGCCGCCTCCCCCGGGCGTTGCCAACCCGGGCCCTTTTGCTGTACAGCGGCTCAGATTTGGCGTGCCTTTACGAATCCAACCACACGGACCAGCCATGAACCCAAAGCGCCCCCTCACGCCGGAGACCTACTACCGTCTCCCCTGGAACCTGTCGGACAACTCCATCACTTGGCTCGAACCCACCACCAAGTGCAACCTCTACTGCGAAGGTTGCTACCGCGAGAACGACCCCGACGGCCACAGGCCCCTGGAGGACGTGATCCGAGAGCTGGAGACCGTGCGCACCCTGCGCCGCACCGACGGCATCTCCATCGCGGGCGGAGAGCCGCTCATCTACCCCCACATCGTGGAGCTGGTGCGCTACGTGGCCGCCCAGGGATGGAAGCCCATCATCAACTCCAACGGGCACGCCCTCACCCCCGCCCTGGTGCGAGACCTCACCAAGGCCGGGCTCGTGGGCTTCACCATGCACGTGGACTCCCACCAGAAGCGCCCCGGCTTCTCCGGCCAGACCGAAGAGGAACTCTGCGACCTGCGCCTGAAGCTCGCCAACATGATCCACGAGCACGGCGGCGGCAAGGTGGCCTGCGCCTTCAACGCCACCATCTACCGCGACACCCTGGACAAGATCCCCATGCTCACCCGCTGGGCGCAGGACCACATGGACCGCGTCCAGACCATGGTGTTCATCCTCTTCCGCTCCGCCAAGGCCCAGGCCGGCTTCGACTGCCACGCCGGCGGAAAGCCCGTGGACATGCACCAGCTCGTCTACCAGCTGGACCACATGGAAGCCCACAAGGACATCGTGGCCCAGGACGTGGCCGACGTGATCCGCACCCAGGACCCGGCCTTCGAGCCCTGCGCCTACCTCAACGGCACCGAAGACCCCCGCTCCATGAAGTGGCTGCTCACCCTCAAGGTGGGCCGCAAGGACAAGACCCTGGGCTACCTCGACCACAAGTTCGCCGAGATCGTCCAGGTGTTCCACCACCTCTTCACCGGCACCTACCTGGCATACGCGCGCCCCACCCTCACCAACACCGCCCAGGCCCTCTTCCCCCTGGCCCTGGTGAACAAGAGCGTGCGCAAGATCTTCTGGGAATGGCTCAAGGAGCCCTCCCGCATGGCCGAATGCCTGCACATCCAGTCCGTGATGATCATCCAGCCCTGCGACGTCTCCGAGGACGGACGCCAGAACATGTGCGACGGCTGCCCCGACGCCATCCTGCACAAGGGCCGCATGGTCTGGAGCTGCCGCGTGGACGAACTGGAGAAGTACGGCACGTTCATCACCTGCACGCCGCGCGGCGGTTGCTGCGGCGGCGGACAGAAAGCCGCCCCGGCCCCCGCGCCCGAAGCTCCGGCCGTCAAATCGCCCGACGTCCCGGCCGTCAAATCGCCCGACGTTCCGGCCGTGAAGGCGCCCGCCCCGGTGGCCGTGAAGCCCGAAGCGCCCCTGGCAGTGAAGCCCGAGGCCCCCGTGGCCGTGGCCGCCCCTGCCGAAGCCCAGGCCGCCGCCACCGCTCCCGCGGAGAAGGCCCCGGAACAGGCCCCGCTCCTGGCCGCCGAGCCCCAGGCCGCGCCCGCGCCCAAGTCGGCTCCCAAAGCGGCCCCCAAGCCCGCCTCCAAAGCCAAGCCCGCCAAGGGCAAGGGCAGAAAGTAGCACCCACAAGCGACCTCACGAGGGGCGGGCCGCCCGGCCCGCCCCCACGGAATCCCCCATGACCCACCCCCGCCCAGCATGAGCCAGCCCTCGGACAACGGGGGAGCGGCCGCCGCGTCCCACGGCGTCATCGGCAAGTTCCTGCACCTTGCCTCGGCCCAGACCATCAAGGATCTCCTCCACACCGCCTTCTTCATCTACCTGGCCCGCGTGGACCAGAGCCACTACGGCGAGTTCCAGCTGGCCTTCAGCACGGCCATGATCGTGCTTTTCCTGGGGGAGTTCGGGCTCAACCAGCCCCTGGTGTCCGCCCTGTCCAAGAAATACGGGCACAAGGGCGACATCCTCATGCAGTACACGCTTATCAAGGGCGTGATCCTCGTGCTGGGCTGGCTGGGCGTCACGGCCTTCATCATGCAGCAGCGCTACACGGGGGGGCTCACCAACCTCATCCAGGTGATCACCGCCGGGGTGGGCCTGGAGGCCCTGGCCTCCACCTTCTTCGTGGCCTGCCGCGTGCAGGGGCGACAGGACCTGGAGGCCCGCATCCGCTCCATCGGCGCGGTGTGCGGCTACGGCTGG
Organism: Fundidesulfovibrio magnetotacticus; assembly: GCF_013019105.1. Taxonomy (NCBI): domain Bacteria; kingdom Pseudomonadati; phylum Thermodesulfobacteriota; class Desulfovibrionia; order Desulfovibrionales; family Desulfovibrionaceae; genus Fundidesulfovibrio; species Fundidesulfovibrio magnetotacticus. Next base: position 53,002 of record NZ_BLTE01000021.1, on the reverse strand, counting down.
GCCCTGGCCACCCTGGCCCTGGGCTTCCAGCCCCACTGGATCGCCCTTTTCAAGATCATCGAGAACGGCATCAACCTCCTGGGCGGAGCCTGGATCGCCGTGAACCGCACCGACGTGCAAGACCTGGCCTTCAAGGGCAAGGCACTGGCCAGGACCTGGAACACCGCCAAGGGCGGCGTGGTCTTCGTATTCATGGCGCTCTTCTCCATCCTCTACAACAAGGCCAACCTCTTCTTCCTCCAGAAGTACGCCGGGCCGCATTCCGTGGCCCAGTACGCCGCCACCTGGGAGGTGGTGGACGCCATCCAGATCCCCATCTCCAGCCTGCTCATGAAGAGCGTGCTCTACCCCCTCTTCGTGGGCCTGTGGCGGCACGACAAGGAAGCCTTCGACCGGCTCAAGGACAACTCCGTGAAATGGCTCCTGGGGGCCTCCATCCCGGTGATGTTCTTCCTGTGGGCCGAATCGGACCGCATCATCGGCATCATCTACGGCCCGGACTACCACCAGGCCGCGTTGCTCCAGAAATGGCTCGTGCCCTCCGTGCTCTTCAGCTTCATCCACAACCTGGCCGCCTACCTGCTCATGAGCCAGCACCGGCAGTGGACCCTCTTCTGGATTTACGGGGCGGGGCTGATCCTGAACATCGCCCTGTGCAGCGTGTTCATCCCGGGCGACCCGCTGCTGGGCGCGGGCATGGCCATCGTGCTCACCAAGGGCGTCGTGGCGCTGTGCTCCACCGTGACCTGCCAGCGCTCCATGGGCCTCATCAAGTGGCGCGCCGTGAGGCCCGTGCTGGGGGCCGCGTGCCTGGGCGGGGCGCTCTACTACGCCCTGGGCCTGACCCACGTGCGCGAGCTGGCCGAGGCCGGGGCGCTCTCGCCCTTCGCGGTGCTCGGCTGGAAATGGTGGAAGGAGATGAAGGCCCAGGCGCGCGCGGCCTGAAGCCCGGGGCGCTTCAACGCCGCCAGGGCGGATGGCTGACGCCGCCTACGCCGCCCGGCGCGTCTTGGCCCCCACCACCAGGGAGTGGAAGGGGCGCACCAGCCGGAAATAGAGCGGGCCGCGCCAGTTCTTGAAGCGCACGAAGGTCATCACGCGGTAGCCCCTTGCTCCGCCCTCCAGGGTGTCTGCGGTCACCGCCAGCACCGCGCGCAGGTGCGCGTCGTCGGCTTCGCCCGCCCAGTAGGACCCCTCGCGGGCCGCAACGGTCCTGAAGATCCAGAGCATGCCCCCCGGCTCGAAGGGGATGGATTCCGGCCCGGTCGGCGCGTCCGGCTGGAACGCGTGGCGGATGCCCAGCAGGCGCGCCAGGGGCGCTCGCAGGGCGAAGAGCGCCCGTAGCCACCAGGGCCTGTACGAAAGAAAATCCGCCAGATAGCGGCGGATTTCCTTGCGGCTCGCAGCGGCGAACTGGTCGGCGAAATCGTAGGCCCCCACGGCCTCGAGCACCTCGGGCGGCAGCGAGAGCTCCGAAGGCTGGCCGTTCACTGGCGGATCACCCGCAGCACCTTGCCGCCCCAGCCCACCTTGTAGGACGTGCCCCTCCAGCGCATGTGGAAGGTGGTCCAGGTGCGCAGGTAGCACCAGGCGGCCATGAGGGGCGTGGCGAAGAAGCCCAGGGTCCAGGGGAGCAGGCGCACGCGGAGCGGGGCGAGCTGGCGGTAGAGAAGCCCCAGGCCGAAGAAGGCCGCGCCGTAGAGCGCGGCGGCGCCCAGCCACCAGGGGTCCGCCGCGCCGAACACGGCCCCCAGAGCGCCGAAGAGGGCCAGAAGCGCCGGGCCGAAGAAGAGCCAGATCACGGGGACGACCCCGAGCCACATCTCCGGCGTGCAGAACTTCAGGTAGAGGAGCTGGCGCGTCAGCCAGTCCTGCCAGATGGCGAAGGGCACGCTCTTGAGCGGCGTCTCCAGGCACGCCTCGCCCACGGGCCAGGTGCGGATGCCCTTCTTGGCCAGATGCGGCCCCAGGGAGAAATCGTCCACGATGTTGGTGGACCAGACGGCCTGGATGCCGTGTTCCTCGAAGGCCTTGCGGGAGACGGCCATGGCCCCGCCCCAGGGCTGGGTGACGGCGCGCACGGGCTGCAGGCAGTGCAGGAACATGCAGGCCAGGAGCATGCCCAGGGTGGGCGTGGTGTCGTTGTGGGGCACCACGCGGTGGAACCCGCCGGACATGACGCCCTTGCCCTCGGCGATGGGCCGGGCCAGCAGCCGGGCCAGATCAGGCCGGGCCACGTGGGTGGAATCGCAGAAGACGTAGATGTCGGCCCAGTGCCTGGCCTGTGCCACGCCCGCCAGGAGGTTGTGGTTCTTCTGGCCGCTGGTCTCGGCGGGGCCGCTCACCAGGCGCACGGCGTCGCCGCGCCCCGCGATAAGGGCGTCGATCACGCCCACGGCCGGGTCGGACCCGTCGCGGGTGACAAGGAAATAGCGCAGGTTGGGATAATCCTGCTCCAAAAGGCTTTTCAGGCCCGCGCGCACGGCCGGGGTGTCGCCGGTTACGGGCACGATCATGGCCACGCGGGGCGACGGCTCGAAGGGTTCGGGGCCTTTGTAGGGGTTGCGCAGCCCGGCCAGCACGTGGCGACGCCCGGCGTTCCACAAGGCCAGGAGCAGCAGGGCTTCGGCCAGGGCCGAAAGGACGAAGAGGGTCTTCACGAAATGATCCTCGGGCGCTTCACTGCGCGGGGGGGTAGTTGGGCGGCCATTCCAGGCCTCCGGGATGGGTGCGGCCGGGCTTCACGCGCCTGGCGTCCATGGCGATGGTGGGGCCGTCCTTCATGATGAAGTTGCCGGAGACGCGGCCTTCCGGGGATACCTGGCCGCTGAAGCGGTTGCCGCTGCTGCCGTGGAAGGCCTCCACGGAATTGCCGGCCACGATCCCGATGAGGTGGTAGGTGTTGCGTTCGCCCGCCCGGGTGGTCACGTAAGCCACGCCCCAGAGGAACTGGCCCTTCTGCTCCAGGTGGCATTCCACGGTGTTGCCGAAGAAATCGGCGGTCCAGAGGCCCTCCACGTTCTGGGGCTGGGGAGCGGCCAAGGCCGGCAGGGCCAACAGGAGGGCTACGGCGAGACAGATCGTTTTCATGACGGCTCCGAAGAGGTATGCGGCGCGCCCCGGCTGGAACGCGCGACGCGCCGCTTATAGACGCTTCCGTGCGGGTTGAACAGCCCCCCGGCAGACTGGCGGAACCATCGCGCGGGGTGCGGTGCGAAGGCCCCCCGGTCGGCCGCGGGAGAGGGCTTCGTCAAAGGGCCGTCAGGGCTGCCGGAGGCGATCGAGCAGTTCCTCGTGGCGCGCCACCATGGACCGAAGGGAGAAGTCCTCCACGGCGCGGGCGCGTGCCGCGCGGCCCATGCGCTCCCTGGTCTCCTCGTCGGCCAGTAGGCGCTCCAGGTTACGGGCCAGGCCCTCCGGGTCCCCAGCGGGGGAGAGACGTCCGGTGCGCTCCTCCTCCACCACCTCGGGAATGCCGCCCACGGCCGTGGCGGCCACGGGCACGCCGCAGGCCATGGCCTCCAGCACCACGTTGGGCAGCCCCTCGCGCAGCGAGGAGAGCGCCAGCACCGAGGCCTGCCGGTAGAAGGGCACCAGGTTCGGCCCGCCGGGGAAGACGCGGATGTTGCGCCCGCACTCCAGGCGGCGCGCGGCGAACTCAAAGCGGCCCTTGAGAGGGCCGTCGCCCACGAGCCAGAGTTCGGCGTCGGGCATGCGGGCGTGGAGGCGTTCGAAGGCGGCCAGGAGCGTGGGATGGTCCTTGTCGTCCACGAAGCGGGCCACGCAGAGCACCACCTTGCGCACGGGGCCGATGCCGTCGGGGTCAGGGCTGAAGCGGTCGGTGTCCACGCCGTTTCGGATCACGGTGACGGCGTGGTCGGGCCTGCCGAGCTTCAGGAGCGCGTCCTTGAGGGCCTGGGTGTTGGTGATGTGGTGCCCGGCCAGGGGCGCCAGGAAGCGTTCGTGCTGGCGCTTGATGTTGCCGCCTCCGCGCACGGTGCCGAGCACCAGGGGGAGCCCGGCCAGGCGGCCCCAGAGGCGGCCCCAGATGTTGGGCACGGCGGTGAGGGGCATGAGTACGGCGGGGCGCTCCCGGAGGATGGCGGCGCGAAGGGCCAGCACGGACCGAAAACTTACCGATCGCTGATCGGTAATCCACTGCACGGGAATGCCCGCCGCCGCCGCCTCGGGCGCGAAGTCCGCGCCCTTGCAGAGCGACCACAGCTCCGGGGCGAAGCGCGCGCGGTCGATGCCGCGCGCAAGCTCCAGGGCGTGGCGCTGGGTGCCGCCGTAGCACAGGTCCTGCAGGAGCAGGACGAGCCGACAGGGTCCGCTCAAGGGCAGCCTAGTAGCCCATGAGCCCGCAGCAGCGCGTGCAGGCGGGCATGAGCCCCTGGGTGGTGAGGCTCGCGCGGAACTTGCGGTAGGCCTCGTTGTTCCAGATCTCCGTGATGGTGTTCTGCTTCACGTTGCCCACCACGTAGTCGTGGTAGTCGCGACACGGCGACATGTCGCCGCCGGAGTCGATCTCCACGGCCTGGTAGATGGAGATGCACTGGTCGTAGCCGTAGTGCTGGGAGTGGTCGGTGTAGTATTCGCGCAGGTTGTCCACCCCGGTGATGTTGGGGATGATGTTCACGGCGGGCGAATCCCACCCCTTGGAGCGGCGCATCACTTCCTTGAGCTGCGCATCCAGCAGGGCGTACTCCTTGATGGTCCAGTCGCCCACCCAGCCCCAGTGCAGCTTGGGCTTCTGCCCGAAGCGGCGCTCGAAGTCGGCGTCGTGGGCCTTGGCCGAGTCCTCGTCGATCCACCAGGAGAGGTAGAACACGAAGAGGTCCACCTTGTCCTTGAAGGTCTCGTAGATGTCCACCAGACGCCCCACGTTGGCCTGGGAGATGGTGGTGAGCGAAGCCGTGAGCGGCAGCTTCTTGCCTGCGGCCTTCTTGGCCTGGTTCACGGCGTCCAGGGCGTCCAGGATGGACTGGAAGTTGTCGGCCCCCGAGGCAGAGGGGCGCGCGGCGTTGTGGGTGTCGGCGTCGGGGCCGTCGATGGACATCTGCAGCAGGAACATGGGGGCCTTCACCAGCCGCTCGGCCGCCTTGGCGATGCCCGTGGAGTTGGTGGCGATGGACGTGGGCATGCGCAGCACCGTGGCGTGTTCGATGATCTCCAGCCAGCCCTTGTACATGGTGGGCTCGCCGCCCCACAGGTACACCGACGGGAAATGACCGTGCGTGGCCAGGTCCGCCAGGAGCAGGTGGTAGCGCTCCGGCGAGACCTCGGACTTCTTCAGGGCCTTCAGGTCCGCGCAGTGCAGGAAGCCCTGGTCGCCCCACTGGCCGCACGTGTGGCAGCGCAGGTTGCAGATGTCGGTGATGCGCACGGACACCTGGCGGATGGACCGGGCCACGCCCTCGTGGGCGCGCGGGTTCAGGGGCTTGAAGAGGATCTTCTCCTTCTCCAAAGCCGCCAGCCGGGAGGCGATCCACGGATGGCGCGAGACGCGGGCGAAGTTCTTGAGGATGGTTCCCAGGGCGATGCTGGAGCGCTTGGACATGGTACCTCGCGGGCCGAAAATTCGGCGAAGGCGGAGTGTAGGCAACCGCACGGGTTTGTCAACCCGCGCGGCTCCCCCTGAAACGCGGGGTCTCTACGCCGCTCCAGGCCCCCCGTCAACCTTGACAGAGCAGCCTCCCTGCCCCACAACCCGCCCATGAAAGCCCTGCTCTACCGACGCTCCATCCCGCGCTACCTGCTTTCGGCCTTTTTCAGCGCCGTCCAGCGCCGCCGCTTCCACCATCTGGTCACCCCCCTGGCCCTGGAGGAGGTGGCGTTCAAGCCCGCACGCCCCGGCTGGTCCACCCTGCGCACCCGGCTGTGCGGCATCTGCGGCTCCGACGTGAACCTGCTCAAGGGCGCGGAGTCCATGCTCCTGGAGCCCTACGCCTCCCTGCCCATGGTCCTCGGGCACGAAATCCTCGCCGACGTGGAGGCCGCGCCCTCGGGCAACGGCCCCGCGCCCGGCGTTCGCGTGGTGGTGGAACCCGTCCTGGACTGCTCGGTCCGCGAGCTGCCCCCCTGCCCCGCCTGCGCCCGGGGCGACTACAACCTCTGCGAACGCTTCCTCGACGGCGCGCTCCCCCCGGGCTCCGTGCTGGGCTTCAACGCCGCCGCATCCGGCGGCATGGCCCCGCTCACCGCCGCGCACCCCGGCAAGCTCCTCCCCGTGCCCGAAAACGTCTCCGACGAGGACGCCATCCTTACCGACTCCATGGCCTCCGCCATGCAGCCCGTGCTGGAAAACTTCCCCGAGCCCGGGCAGTCCGTGCTCGTGATCGGCGCGGGCATCCTGGGGCAGCACACCGTGCGCTGCCTGCGCGCACTGGGCTTCGCCGGGCGCATCGTCCTGGCCGCGCGCCACCCCTTCCAGGCCGACCTGGGCCGCCAGGGCGGCGCGGACGAGATCCTGCGCAAGGCCACCCGGCAGGAGTTGGCCCGCGCCTTCCAGGGGCGCTTCCTCCCCACCACCATGGGCGGCGGCAACATCGAAGGCGGCGTGGACGTGGTCTTCGACTGCGTGGCCTCCCCGCGCACCCTCGAGGACTCCCTGGTGACACTGCGCGCGCGCGGCCGCTACGTGATGATCGGCACGGCCGGGACCCTCAAAAACACGGATTTCTCCAGCCTCTGGTTCCGACAGCTCACCGTCACGGGCACGGCGATGTACGCCACGGCCCCCTGGAACGGCGAGCGTGTGCGCACCTACCAGCTCTGCCTGGACCTGCTCGCCTCCGGCAGCTACCCCACCGCCGGACTCTTCTCCGGAGCATACCCTCTCGCGGAGTGGAAGAAAGCCTTCCAGGCCGCGTTCGACAAGTCCGGCTCCGGCTCCATGAAGCTGGCCTTCGCCCCCAGGATCTGAACAGGGTCGCGACGCCGCTTCAGCCTACGACCACGGACCGGGCAACTGTTGGCGGAAGCGCCCGACGCCATAAGGGCGGTGGGGCGGCGGCGAGGGGAGGTGCGGTCGAAGGAAGAGCCCCCCGCGTCCGGAGAGGGCGCCGGGTCTTTTTCCCGGGGCCGCGACGCGAAAGGCCCCCGGCGCGAGTCCGGGGGCCTTCGTATAAAAGCTTGATCCGCCTGGTCTATTCGGGGGGAAAGATGGTGGCGGTCTGGTCGGAATAGTAGTTGGCTTCGGGGTCGGAGAGTCCGCGTCCGTTGGGGTCGAAGATGGCGTGTTTGGCCTTGCCCCATTTCTGCATGCGGAATTTCCAGGCGGTGCCCAGGCAGCCCAGGCCGTAGATGCAGGAGCGCTTGAAGTTGATGGAGCTGGCCTCGTCGAAGTATTTGGTGGGGCAGCTCACTTCGCCCACTTTGAAGCCGAAGTAGATGGACTGGGCGAGCATCTGGTTATCGAAGACGAAGTCGTCGGAGTTTTCCCAGAGGGGGAGCTTCTCCAGCACTTCGCGGGTGAAGGCGCGGTAGCCGGTGTGGTATTCCGAAAGCTTCGCGCCCATGAGCAGGTTCTGGGCGAGGGTGAGGAAACGGTTGGAGACGTATTTGTATCCGGGCATGCCGCCGGCCAGGGCCGTGCCGCCCAGGATGCGCGAGGCGATGACCACGTCGTAGAGGCCCGAGGTGGCCAGGTTGGCCATGGCGGGGATGATGAGCGGGGTGTACTGGTAGTCCGGGTGGACCATGATCACCACGTCGGCGCCCAGCTTGAGGGCTTCGGAATAGCAGGTCTTCTGGTTGCGGCCGTAGCCCCAGTTGCGCTCGTGCAGGAAGCAGCGGATGCCCAGCTTGCGCGCGTGCTCGATGGTGTTGTCGCGGCTGGCGTCGTCCACGAGAATGACGTCGTCCACGATATCGCGAGGCACCTCGGCCAAGGTGCGCTCCAGGGTGGTGGCGGCATTGTAGGCCGGCATGACCACCACCACTTTTTTGCCGTTCATCATCGGGGGGTTCCTCCGAAAGAGATCGATGGCGGATGATACGAAACGGCGGATTAATCCTCAAACCCCCGGGGCTGTCAAGCCCGAATTGCGGCGTGCTTGTTTTTCCGGCGCAATGCGGTTAGAGACGCCGCGTCACACCATGCACACCAACGACACCACCTCCCTCGCCGCCTGCCGGGACTGGGCCTTTTGGGCCATCCTGATCCTGGGGGCGTTTCTCATCTTTAAAGGACTCGGCGACCGCCCGCTCTGGCAGGACGAGGCCGAAACGGCCACGCTGGCCCGCAACGTGCTTGCCACGGGGCTGCCGATGGTCACCGACGGCGTGAACGTGGTCTCCCAGGAGGAGCGCCGCGAGTTCGGTCCGGACATGATCTGGCGCTGGTCGCCCTGGCTGCAGATCTACATGTCTGCGGCCGGTCAGCTCATCGCCCCGCGCGACGCCTTCTGGGCAAGGTTTTTCTTCGCCCTCACGGGGCTGGCGTGCATCGCCGCCACCTACCTGCTGGTGGCACGCCGCTTCGGAGACCTTGCCTGGGCCAGGCTTTCGGCGCTGCTGCTGGCGCTGAACGTGCCTTTCCTGCTGTTCGCGCGCCAGGGGCGTTATTATTCGGCGGGGGGGCTGGTCTTCCTGGCCATCCTCTGGGGCTTCCTGGGCGACTGGAAGCGGCGCTGGCCGCCCCTGCTGACCATCGCCCTGGGGCTTGGCGTTTTGTTCCACGCCAACTACCTGCTGCTGCTCTCCCTGGCCCCGCCGCTTCTGGGCGCGGCCCTGCTGCTCTACCGCGAAAGGACCAGCCTGGCGCGCACGGGGCTGGTGATCGCCCTGTCGTGCACGCTCATCGTGCCGGGCATCCTGCTCTACCGCATGGGACGCCAGTCCACGCTTTTCAACATCATGCTCGTGCCCGAGAACCTGATGCTCTATTTCTCGGACTGGGTGATGTTCATGCTGCCCCTGCCCGTTCTGGCCTGGCTGGGCTGGCGCTGGCGCGGCTTCTTCCTGGGCCGGGGCGGCCCAGACGAACCCGGGGAGCGCTTCTGCCTTTTCATGGCCCTGGTGATGATGGGCAGCTTCGTGATCCTGGCCTTGTTCCCCCAGCGCTTCCACCGCTACATCGTGCATTTCTACCCGGCCTGCGCCATCCTGTTGGCCTGGGCCGGGCTCAGGCTCTGGCGCTTCTCCAGGCCGTCGGGGGCTTTGTTCCTGATCCTGGTGGGGCTCACCAACTGGCTGAACCTGCTGCCCATGGAGCGCCTGAAGATCGTGAACCGCCCATGGGAGAACGACCTGACCATGCTCACCAGCGTCAACGTGCCCCTGAAGCTGCACCTGACGGAGCTCTTCAACGGCTACCCCGCCGACGTGAACCAGGCCCTCATCGACTTCTTCCTGGCCAACGCCAGGCCCGGCCAGACCATCCTGGCCGAATATTCCGACATGGTGCTCCAGTTCCACACGCCCTTCCGGGTGATCGGCGGCCTGCAAGGCCCCATCAACCCGGCCGAGAAGCCCGACTGGGTGAGCGTGCGCCGCGCCGTGCGCGTGAACCGCGACGGCCAGGTCTTCGCGCCAAGGGAGTTCGTCACGCGGGGACTCGATCTGGCGCGCGACTACGAGCGCATCGAGCTGAACCGCCCCGACGAAACCTTCGGCAACCGCGCCGACCCCTATTTCCATTATTTCGTGCCCGCAGGTCCGCCCCAGGCCCCGCTGGTGGTCTACAAGCGCAAGGAGACGGCCCGTGCGGATTGATCCCGAGCGCCTGGTGAAGCTGGGGCTTTTCGCCTGCCTGGCACTGACCTTCCACAAGGGCTTCATGAAGCTCCCGGAGGTCTACCCCGCGCTGGAACCTGAGCGCTTCTACCGGGGCCAGGTGAACGACGGCGAGAACGTGGCCATCATGAAAGAGCGCCACTTCGACATCAACTACCACACCGGCAAGGCCATCGAGCTTCGGCTCGAGGAAATGCGCGAACGCGGCGAAGAGCCCGCCGACGACGAACTGGTCACGCGCGAGCGCGCCGAGCTGGCCCTGCTCAAGGCCCTGACCAAGGACGTGCGCAACGCCGACTACGTGCTTCTGGCCGAGGAGAAGCTCGCCCGCGCCAGGCTGCGCGAAGCGGCGCGCTGGCGTCTCACGTGGTCTGGCGAACCCGCTCCAGACCCTGTCTCCGAAGCCTCTGGCGAGGCCCGGGTCCGCTCCGGGTCCGGCGGCTTCTACGGGGGGGCGGTCGGCGTGGCGCCCACGCTGCCGCCCGCTCCCGGCACGGCCCCCCTCGAAACGCGGTTCCGGGACGCAGCGCGGGGAGGCAACGCGCCGTGAACGTGAAGAAGCCCCTGATCGCCCTGGGCTGCCTGCTGGCCGTCTGCATTGCCGGGTTCGCCCTGTTCAACGCCTGGTTCTACCCGCCCCACGGCCTGGAGCGCCTTGCGCGCGAACAGTCCGCCGAAGCCTGGGACATCGCGGCGCGCGGTTTCTGCGCCTCCTCGGGCCTCACCTTCGAGCGGGTCGACTTCATCAAGCAGCGCGCCCCTTCCACGGGCGGCGAGGCCTACGTGTGGGGCGTCGCCCGCTGCCGCACGGCCGACGGCCGCCAGCGCCTGGCCTGGATTTATCTGGAATGGTCCACCAAGCGCGACCTCTGGATGCGCGGCTACACCACCGTGCTGGCCGACTCTGACGACGAAATCTACTACACGCCCACGTTCCCGGGGCAATACGGCCGCGCGGCCACGGCGCTCGGGAAGATCATGCGGGAAAACGCCCGGCACGTACGCGAATACCTCATGGGTTCCGCCACGTAGCACGAAGGGTTGCGGCGTCTTCCTATCTGGTGTAGAGGCCCGTTCCAAAATGGCGCTCGTATGCCGTCCGCACGCCCGCGGGCTCACCACACTCCAAGGATAACCAGCCGATGAAATTGCACGACCGCTGCCAGAAAGTCACCGGAATGATCCGCGTCATCCGCGATGCGGGGATCTACCCCTACTTCCGCCCCATCAGCCGCTCCTGGGGCACGGAAGTGGAGTGCGCCGGCAAACGCCTCGTGATGATCGGCTCCAACGACTACCTCGGCCTCTCCCACGACGCCCGCGTCAAGGAGGCCTCCGCCCAGGCCATCTACCGCATGGGCACCGGCCCCGGCGGCTCGCGCTTCCTCTCGGGCAACATGGTGCTCCACCAGACCCTGGAGGAGCGCCTGGCGGCCTTCGTGGGCAAGAAGCGCGCCGTGCTTCACGTGACGGGCTTCTCCACCAACCTGGGCGCCCTGGGCTGCCTGCTCACCCCCAGCGACTACGTGCTCTGCGACCGCGAGAACCACGCCTCCATCTTCGCGGGCCTGGGCGGCACCAAGCGCATGGGCACCTTTGCCCACAACGACGCCCCCTCCGCAGCGCGCAAGATCGCCTCCGAAATGGGCAAGCCCGATTTCGACGGCCAGGTGCTCCTGATCACCGAGGGCATCTTCTCCATGTCCGGCGACGTGGCCGTCATGGACGAACTGGCCGAACTCAAGAAGCAGTATCCCGACATGCTGCTCTACCTCGACGACGCCCACGGCCTGGGCGTGCTGGGCGCCAACGGGCGCGGCACGGCCGAACACTTCGGCGTCACCGAACAGACCGACTTCATCATGGGCACGTTCTCCAAGGCCTTCGCCTCCATCGGTGGGTTCGTGGCCTCGGACCACACGGACGTGCTCGACTACATCCAGCACCAGTCGCGCACGCAGATCTTCTCCGCCGCGCTGCCCGCGGCCTGCACCACCGCCGCGCTCACCTGCATCGACATCCTCGAGGCCGAGCCCGAACGCGTGGAGCGCCTGCGCGCCAACACCCGCCGGATGCGCCAGGGCTACAAGGACATCGGCCTGCGATTCTCGGAGTCCATCGCGCCCATCATCCCCATCACCATCGGGTCGGACGAGAAGGCCTTCATGTTCGCCCAGGAACTTTTCGAACGGGGCATCTTCGCCCTGCCCGCCATCTACCCCGCCGTGCCGCGCGGACAGGCGCTCATCCGCACGGCCTGCATGTCCACCCATGAAGACCGCCAGATGGACTTCGTGCTGGAGGTCATGGACGAGATGGCCCGCAAATACCGCATCCGCATCCAGGACCAGGACGGGGACCAGCCCGAGGGCGAGGGCGCCCAGGCATCCTCCACCATCCCTGGAGCGCGTTCCAGCCAGTCGCTGCTGTAACCCGGCGGCAGGAACGCAAGTCTAGCAGGGAAGGGACACGGCCCAGCACGGAGACGCATGACCAACAAGACCACACTCCACAGCCTCAGGGCGGCGGGTTTTCTACCTCCCGACAGGGGAACCCGCTTCCTGCGCTTCATGGACCTCATCCGCATCAGCCTGCGGGAGGTGATGCGCAAGAGGCGGCGCTACATCGGCGTCATGGCGTCCATCGCCCTGGGCACGGCCGGTTTCATCACCATCGTGACCATGGGCCGCGACCTCAAGGCCAACTTCAACAACGACCTCGACCTCCTCGGCGGCGCGACCATCATCGCCGCACACTTCGACCCCCAGATGTACGACCGCCAGGAGTGGTTCCGCACCCACACCATCGAGGCCGTGGAAGCCATCCCGGGGGTCAAGGACGTCACGGGCATCCGCACGCGCGCCGGAGTCACCACCACCTACCAGGAGAAAGTCTACGGCTTCAACCTGCACGGGGTGGACGTGAACTACTGGTCGCTCTTCTCCTTCACGCCCCGGCTGGGCAGGCTCTTCACGCCCGAAGACATCGCCCATGGCAGCAAGGTCTGCGTGCTCGGCCAGGATCTGGCCAAGACCATCTTCGGCAGCCCCGAGGCGTCCCTCGGGCAGTACCTGAACATGGACAACAACCTCTACCAGGTGGTGGGCATCATCGGCGGCGTACGCGCGGCCGACAAGACCCTCATGGCCTTCGTCCCCGTGACAACCGCCAAGGCCCGCATCCAGGACATCTCGCAGATCTCCAGCCTCTACGTGCGCTGCAACACCTGGGACGACGTGGCCCCCGTGGCCGACGCCCTGGGCAGGATCATCAAGGCCAACCAGACCGACAAGGGCCTGCGCGTCCAGGTGGGCTGGGAGCCCCTCAAGCAGGTGCAGCGCATGTTCTGGTGGGTGAGCCTGTTCATCTACGCCTCCATCGGGGCCACCCTGGTGCTGGGCGGCTTCGGCATCTGGAACATCATGATGGCCGCCGTGACGGCCCGCACCCGCGAGATCGGACTGAAGAAGGCCATGGGCGCGGAAGATTCCGACATCCTCTGGCAGTTCCTCTTCGAGGCGCTCTCGGTCACGTTCGGCTCGGCCATGCTGGGCGTGCTCCTGGGCCGCTTCGGCATCGAATACATGAGCCGCATGCTCGGTTCGCGGCCGCCCGAGGGCCTCTTCGCGCTGTGCCTCGCGGCCGGCCTGGCCTTCGCCGCCGTGCTGGGAGTGGGCGCGGGACTCTATCCCTCCATCCGCGCAAGCCGGATGCAGGTCGTGGACGCCATGCGCTATGAATAGCCGCCACAACGAAATCGTCATCGACATCCAGCACCTCACCAAGGTGTACAACACCGGCGTGGAAGCCATCCCGGTGCTCAAGGACATCAACCTCGAGGTGCGCCGGGGCGAGATGGTGGCCATCATGGGCCCCTCGGGCTCGGGCAAGTCCACCCTGCTCTTCATCCTGGGCATCTTCCAGCCGCCCACCGACGGCGTGTACAAGGTGGCCGGCGTGAACGTGCTCACGCTGGACCGCGCCGCACAGGCTATCTTCCGCCGCGAAAAAATGGGCTTCGTGTTCCAAAGCTGCGACCTGCTCGAAAACTCCACCGTCTACGAGAATTTGGAGTTGCCCCTGATCTACACCGGGGTTAAACGCAGCGTACGGGAAGACATGATCATGGAAGCCCTGAAGCTGGTGAACCTGGAGCACCGCGTGCGCCAGCCATCCAACCGCCTCTCCGGCGGCGAACGCCAGCGCGTGTCAATTGCCAGAGCCCTGGTGAACGAGCCGGAATTCATCCTCGCCGACGAACCCACGGGACAGCTCGACAAGGACAACTCCGCGCGCGTCATGGACTACTTCGTGAAGATCACCGAGGAAGCACGGGTGGCCATGGTCATCGTCACCCACGATGCGGGAACGGCCGAACGCTGCTCCCGCAGAAGCCTTTTGTCCGACGGAATGCTCAAGCCCTATTAAGCAAAGGGGATCCACAATGCGTCTTGCCAGACGGCCGAATTTTCGACTCACCGCCCTGTGCCTCGCGGCGCTCATCATGCTTTTCGCCGCGCCCGCGCTGGCCGCCAAGGACAAAAGCAACTCGGCCGAGAAGCCCGACAAGATACGCTCCTACGAGACCCTCCCCACCGCTCCGCCCGCGCCGGATAAACCCGTGCAGCCCATGGACGCGGGTCAGGCCCAACAGCCCGGCGACGCCAAGCATGCGAAGCAGGCCCAGCCGGCCGTCCCCGCCAAGCCCGCGGCGCAAACTCAAGCGCAGCCGCCGGCGCAGGCCCAGGCCAAAAGCGGTCTCCCCGGCAGCGAGCCTCTGCCTTCCGGCGCCATGCCCGCCAACGGCGAGCGGCCCATGTCCACCTCCATCAAGCAGCCCGCCGACTTCCACGAATGCGTGCGCGTGGCCCTGGTGCAGTCCCCCCTGCTGGTGCGCTCGGCCCTGGAGATCGAAACCAAGCGCCTGGACGTGCAGGACGCCTGGTCCACGTTCGTGCCCACGGTCTCCATCAACACCACCTACTGGTTCCGCATGCCCACCAAGATCGACGGAACCCAGGACAAACCCTACACCATCAGCTTCTCCACCGGCCAGTGGAACCCCGTGCTCTCCACCTTCGAGGTCCAGGCCCGCAACGAGATGGCCAACATCGCCGTGCTGGGCCACCTGAAAGTGATTTCGGCCGGGCTCGTTCGCCTGGCCACCGACTTCATTCAGCTCGAGGCCGTGGAATCGCAGCGCGCTGTCTCCAAGGACCGCCTGGAGCTGGCCCAGAAGAACCTCACCTTCTACAAAACCAGGCTCGGCATCGGGCAGGCCACCCAGCTTGAGATAAAGCTCGCGGAGACGCGCATCGACATCGCCAAGGCCGAACTCGAACAGATCGAATCCATCCGCAACTCGGTTATGGACGACATCAAGTTCATCCTGGGCGTGCCCTTCACCAACAAGCTCGAACTCGACGTGGCCGCCGCCCGCAAGCAGATCATGGGCGCCTTCACCATCGCCGACGTCACCGACGAGAAGATCCGCGCCAACTCCTTCGACCTGCGCATGGCCGAATACGAACGCCGCCTGCAGAAGAAGAACATCGGCCTTTCCTACGTGAAGCTCCTGCCGTCCTTCGGCTTCACCTTCCAGACCGTGGACTCCCTGAACAGCTCCACCACCTACAAGAACGAAGGCTTCCCCTTCTACCCCGGCATCAACATCTCCATGCCCCTTGACTACTGGACCAAGGGACGCGAAATCTCGCGCCAGTACAAGAAGCTCGAGCAGACCAACGCCCAGAACAAGGCCAAGGAATTCGAACTGATCGTCAGCGTTCAGAAGGCTCTCTCGGACTACCAGACCGCCGCCTCCGAACTGCGCATGTCCACGGCCACCGTGGAGTTCCACCGCCTCAGGGACGAGCAGAGCGAATACCAGTTTAAGAGCGGACAGACCGACTTCGACAAGCTCGTGGATTCCCGCTCGCTGCTCTACGACAACAAGCAGAAGATGCTCCTGGCTCAGTCCAAGCGCGACATCGCCCTGCTCACGCTCATGGGCCTCTCCGGCGACCTGCGCCAGAAATACGTCGACATCGAATCCTGGGAGAAATAACCCGATGACCCTGCGCAACCTCCTCCTGGCTCTGGCCTTCCTGGCCGCGACGGCCTTGCCCGTCCGCGCCCAACAGCCCGCCGCTCCCGCTGCGCCCCCTGCGGCTCCCCAGGCGGCCGACCCATCGCCCATGGCCAGCGAAATCATCTTTTCGGGCAAGCTCTACAGCCCCTTGAAGCTCTCCGTGCAGCTGCCCTTCACGTCCCAGATCGCCACCATGCCCACGCAGATCGGCCAGAAGGTGAAAAAGAACGACGTCCTGGCCACCTTCGAGATCCCCATGGAAACGCGCATGGCCGAGAAGCGAAACCTCAACCTCGCCCAGGTCAAGGAGGTGGAGCACCTGCTCTCCGCCGCCAACCGCGACCTGGAAAAGTTCCGCGTCAAGCGCAAGGAACTGGAGATGATGGAGAAGCAAAACCTCGCCACATCCCAGGCCCTGGCCCAGAACGCCCTGGAGATCGATGCCGTCGAGAAACAGCGCGTGGCCCTCACCGAGCGCCTCAATCTCGAAAAGGACATGGCCCAGCAGCGCCTCGAACTGGCCCGCGACCGCTTCGGCCCCAAGGCCAACTTCGGCAGCCTCCCCAACGAGGGCATCGTCAAGGCCCCCGTCGACGGCTACGTGCTCTGGATCAACCCGGAACTGCGCCAGGGCGTCAAGCTCTCCCGCGACACCGAACTCTTCCAGGTAGGCCTGCTCGATCCCATCCTCATCCGCGCCCAGGTTCACGAGATCGAGGCCCTGCGCCTGAAGCTGGGCGACAAAGCCAAGGTCACCTTCGACTCCCTCCCCGGCAAGACCCTGGAGGCCAGCATCAGCCGCATCCCCTGGGCTCCCCTGCCCACCGCGCTGCACCAGCCCTCCTACTATGAAATCGAACTGACCCTGCCCAACCCGGACTTTTCCCTCAAGGAAGGCCTCAAGGCGCAGGTGTCCATCACCCCCAAGAAGTGACCATGGCCGCGCACATCGTCCCCGTGTCCACCCCCCAGGACATGGAGGACTTCCTCCAGCTGCCCTTCGCCATCTACGAGGGGGACCCGCACTGGGTCCCCCCCGTTCTTTCGCACCTTCGCGACTTCCTCGACCCCAAGAAAGGTCCCTTTTTCGAGGTGGGACAGGCGCAGTACTTCCTGGCCAAGGACGGCTCTCGCACCCTTGGCAGGCTCTCCGCGCATCTGAATTTCGCCTACGAAAAGCACCACGACCCCCACACCGGTTTCTTCGGCTTCTTCGAGTGCATCGACGACAAGCCCACCGCCCACGCCCTCTTCGAGACCGCCGCCCAGTGGGTGCGCGAGCGCGGCAAAACGCGCCTGCACGGTCCCCTCTCCTTCGGCATCTACGACGAGGTGGGCCTGCTCGTGGAGGGCTACCATCAGCGCCCCGTGATGTTCCACAGCTACAACCATCCCTACTACGAACAGCTCGTGGAAAGCTGGGGCTTCACCAAGACCTTCGACTGGTACGGCTACATCATCGACCACCTCGTCCAGCCCGTGGAGCAGCTCATCGAGCGCCGCGACGCCCTGCTCAAGGCCGCCGGGCTCATCATCACCCAGGGCAAGCCCAGCGAATTCATCGCCCGCGCCCCCGAGGTGCTGGAGATGTTCAACACCCTCTGGAGCAAGAACTGGGGCCATGTGCCCCTCACGGAGCGCCAGTTCAACGACGCCTTCATGCAGCTCAAGCCCATCCTGCGCCCGGAGCTGGTGAGCTTCATCGAGGAGAACGGCGAGATGCTCGCCTTCTGCATCGTGGCCCCGGACATCAACCACACCCTGCACAAGACTAGGGGCAAGCTGGGCCTCTGGGGCATGCTGCGTCTGCTCTGGGACTGCCGCGTCGCCCCGCTGGTCTCCTCGCGCGCAATCATCATGGGCGTGAAAAAGTCCCACCAGTGGCGCAAGCTCCACCACGCCTTGATCCTCAACGTGATGATCACCCTCTCGCGCTGGCTCAAGTACAACAACCACTGCGACTGCTCGCTCATCCCCGAGTCGCTGGTGAAGTGGAACAAGACCCTGCAGATGTTCGGCGGCCGGCGTTGGCGGACCTTCCGCCTCTATGACCGCGCCGTCTGAGCAGGGCCCGAAGCGCCCGGCCGAACCCTGGGACTGGCCCCTGGCGGCGCTTCTGTCCCTGGCCGTGTTCTGGGCCGCCCACGGACACGGCTTCGCCAACCCCTACGCCGTAAACGACGACCTGCGCCAGCAGGTCTACTGGATGCAGCGTTTCCAGGACCCAGGTCTCTACCCGCCGGACCTCCTGGGTGACTACGCCCGGGCCTACGTGACTCTGGGCGTCGAGGCGGTCTACCGCATCGCCTCTTTCTTCGTCGACCCGCTCATGGCCTCCAAACGCCTCACGGGGGGGCTCTTCGTGCTGGAGGCCTTGTACCTCTTCGCCCTGGGCCTGCGCCTGGGGGGACGCGCAACGGCCTGGGCCGCCGCGGCCATGACATGGCTCATGCCTTTCTTCCTGGACAACATCTCAGGGGCCCTTGCCCGGGGCTACGCCAGCCCGCTGCTGGCGCTCTTCGTCCTGGCGACGTTGCACGGCCGCAGACAGTTCGCGGCGCTCACGCTCCTGGGCCTGTTCATCCCCTACATCTGCCTGCCCTGCGCCGCCGGGCTCTTCGCGCAACGCGCGGCCTGGAGCCTGCGCCACAAGCGCCTGGACGAAAGCTTCGCCTCGTGGAGGGGCTGGCTGGGCTGGGCAGTTCCGGCGGGGCTCACCCTGGCAAACGCCCTCAAACCCCAGGGCGGGGGCTTCGGGCCGCTGGTCTGGCTCTCCGAGACGGCCGGACGCCCAGAATTCGGCCCCCAGGGACGCCTGGACCTGGCCCCGCTGCCCAATCCCTTCCTGGATTTCGTCTACTTTCCATTCGAGGGCGTGGGGCTTTTCAAGGAACTCGGGCTGGCCGCGGGCATCGTCACCCTTGCCCTGCTGGCCCCGGCGCTCTGGTTCGGGGCCAGGGCCGCGGACTGGCGGTTGCTCGGACGCGCTCTCAAACCCCTGGCCTGGACCGGCGGGGCTTTCCTGGTGTTCTACGCGGCAGCGCGCCTCCTGGCCTTCAAGCTCTTCGTGCCCGACCGCTACGTGCAGTACCCCCTGAACCTGCTCTACGCCCTGCTCCTGGCGTGGTGCCTGGCCGGGGCCGTCTCGCGCCGTGGTCTTTCGCGCACGGCCTGCGCCGGTCTCGTGCTGGCGGCGTGCCTGGGCGGCGGCGTCCGGCTCAAGGGGGTGGCCCTCTACGACTACTCGGCCCAGGCCCCTCTCTACGCCGCCATCGAGGCCGCCACGCCCAAGAGCGCCCTGCTTGCGGGGCTGCCGGACCTCATGGACAACGTGATGACCTTCTCCCGGCGCAACGCCCTGGTCACCTTCGAACTGGCCCACCCCTGGAGCAGGGGCTACTGGGAGCGCTTCCGCCCGCGGCTGGAGGCCGTGCTCAAGGCGTACTACGCCCAGGACCCCGCCGACGTGCGCGCCCTGGCCCGCGACTGGGGCGTGGACTTCCTGGTGGTCAATGAAGCCCATTTCACTCCGGAGTTCCTCTCCGGCAGGCCCGTGTTCGAGCCTTTCGGGGCCATCGTGCGCGAATCCGTGCGCGGCCGCACGGCCTTCGCCCTGCTGAACCCGGCCCTCTTTCCGCGCATCCCCCTGGCCCCCGGGGCTTTCCTGGTGGACGTGCGCCCCGCCGGGCGGGGTTGAGGGAACAGTGCAACTCGTGTAAGAAAAAGACCATCCATGCCCAACAGATCGCTCTCCATCATCATTCCGCTTTTCAACGAGGAAGATAACGTACTGCCGTTGCACGCACGGCTCCTCCCCGTGTTGCACGCCATGGGCCACGTCTACGAGATCATTCTGGTGGACGACGGCTCAACCGACGCCACGGCCCAGCGACTCCACGAAATCGCCCAGGCCGACTCCCGCGTGCGCGTCATCCACCTGCGGCGCAACTTCGGCCAGACCGCTGCCATGATGGCGGGCATCGACGCCGCCACCGGTGACATCCTCATCCCCATGGACGGCGACCTCCAGAACGACCCCGGCGACATTCCCAAGCTTCTGGCCAAGCTCGACGAGGGCTACGACGTGGTCTCCGGCTGGCGCAAGGACCGCCAGGACCACCCTCTGAAGCGCAATTTCCCCAGCCGCGTGGCCAACTTCCTCATCTCGCGCATCTCGGGCGTGCACCTGCACGACTACGGCTGCTCCCTCAAGGCTTACCGCAAGGAGATCATCAAGGGCGTGAAGCTCTACGGCGAGATGCACCGCTTCATCCCCATCTACGCCTGCTGGCAGGGGGCCAAGGTCACCGAGGTGGGCGTCACCCACCACCCAAGGGTGCACGGGGTCTCCAAGTACGGCATCGAACGCACCGTCAAGGTGATCCTCGACCTCATCGTTGTGAAGTTCCTGGACAAGTTTGCCCAGAAGCCCATGTACCTTTTCGGCGGATTCGGGTTGGTCTCACTGGGCGTTTCCTTCCTGATGTTCCTGGCCATGCTCTACCTGAAGCTCTTCGGCAGCAAGAGTTTCATCGAGACGCCGCTCCCCCTGGCCGTGGTGCTCTTCTTCCTCATGGGGTTCATGTCCATCTTCATGGGCCTCATCTCGGAGATTCTCATGCGAACGTACCACGAGTCACAAAACAAGCCGACCTACATCGTGGACAGGACGCAGAACTGTCCCGGCGGGGAATGACGCGCCGTGTGCGGCATCTGCGGTTTCGCCGGGCCCGGAACCCCGGAGCAGCTGGCGGCGATGAACGCCCGCTTGGCCCACAGAGGGCCCGACGGGCACGGCGTCCACCACCATCCCGACCAGGGCGTGCATCTGGCGCACCGACGCCTCGCCATCGTGGACCTGAGCGACGGCGCGCAACCCATGCTCTCGGCCGCGGGCGACCTGGCCGTCACCTTCAACGGCGAAATCTACAATCACCTGGAGTTGCGCCGCGAGCTGGAGGCCAAGGGTCACCGCTTCCGCACCCACCACAGCGACACCGAGACCATCCTGCACGGCTGGCGCGAGTGGGGGCCGGGCCTCCAGGAACGCATGAGCGGCATGTGGGCCTTCGTGCTCCACGACGCCCGCAAGCGCCTGCTCTTCGCCAGCCGCGACCGCTTCGGCAAGAAGCCCCTCTACTACCACCTGCGCCCGGGATTCTTCGCCTTCGCCTCGGAGCTTTCGGCCCTGGCCGCACACCCCGGCGTGCCCACGTCGCCCTCCCTGCCGGCCCTGCGCAAGTACTTCGCCCACGGCTTCATCCCGGCCCCCAACAGCCTCCTGGAGGGCGTGCACAAGCTTCCCGGCGGCTACTGCCTCACCGTGGACCTGGACGACTTCTCCTCCCGCCTCCAACGCTGGTGGGCCTTCACCGTGGAGCCCGACGAGGACCTGGCCCGACGCCCCGAGGCCGAACTGGCCGAGGCCCTGCGCGAGGCCCTGGACCGCGCCGTGTCGCGCAGGCTCATGAGCGACGTGCCCCTGGGCGTGTTCCTCTCCGGCGGCGTGGACTCCACCTCCGTCACGGCCCTGGCCGCCCGGCGCGTGCAGGACCTGCACACCTTCTCCGTGGGCTTCGAGGAGGCCTCCTTCGACGAGTCCCTGCACAGCCGCAACGCCGCCAGCCGCTACGGCACGCGCCACCTCCAGCACACCCTGAGCCTCTCCCAGGCCCTGAGCCTCCTGCCCGATCTGGCCTCCCGCCTGGACGAACCCCTGGGCGACAGCTCCATCCTGCCCACCTACCTGCTCTGCCGCGAGACGCGCCCCCACGTCACCGTGGCGCTGGGCGGGGACGGGGCGGACGAACTCTTCGCGGGCTACGAGACCTTCAAGGCCCTGCGCGCCGCCGAGCGCTTCCACGCCCTCTGCCCCAGGCCCGTGCACCGGGCGCTCACGGCCATGGCCGCACGCCTGCCCGTGAGCCACGGCTACATGACCCTGGGCTTCAAAGCCCTGCGCTTCTTCACGGGAATCGAACACCCCATGCGCCTGTGGAACCCCGTGTGGATGGGGCCTGCCGGGCCGGACCTGCTGGCCGAACTCTTCCAGGCCCCCGCGGACCCCGAGGAGGTCTATTCCGAGGCCATCGCCGCCTGGGACGAGACCGGCCCCAAGGACTTCACGGACAAGACCCTAGAGTTCTACACCCGTTTCTACCTCCAGGACGCTATCCTGGCCAAGGTGGACCGCGCCAGCATGCTCAACTCGCTGGAGGTGCGCGCCCCCTACCTGGACCCCGAGGTGGCCGACCTGGCCCGGCGCATCCCGCACCGGCTCAAGTTCCGCCACGGCCGTGGCAAGCACATCCTGCGCAAGGCCCTGGAGCCCCTGGTGCCCCGCTGGGTGCTGGCGCGGCGCAAGCAGGGCTTCGCGGCGCCCCTGGGCAAGTGGTTCCACGAGGGCAGGCTCACCCTGGAGGGCTGTTCCTTCCCGGCGGGCGTTTCGCCCGAAGCGGCCATGGCCCTGGAGCGCGAACACCGCGAAGGCCGCGCCGACCGCCGCCTGGCCCTGTGGTGTCTGTGGGCGCTGGGCCACTGGCGCAACGAAGGCCCCGCGTGATCTGGTCGAACCTGGAATACGTGACCCTTCGCCTGATCCGGCGCTTCCTCTTCTCCGGCCAGGCCCTGGACCGCCTGGGTGGCTGGATGCCCTACTGGCGCGTGAACCAGGGGCGCCTGGACCCCTCGCCCATCGTGGACGCCTACGAACGCCTGGCTCTCAGGGCGGGCATCGCGACCGACGGATGCCGCGTGGTGGAGCTGGGCTGCGGCGCGGCCAACGGAACGGGCCACGAGTGGACGGCCCGCTTCGGCGGGTCCTGGACCGGCGTGGAGCCCTTCGCCCTTTTCGACGCCGCCTTGGACGCCACGCTCCAGGCCCAGGCGCGCGCCCGCCACCCCTACGGCCTTTCAGGAAACGTGGGCCGCGTGCGCGACCTCGCCCTGTTGCCGGACGCTGGCGCGGACCTCATCGTCTCCAACTCGGTGCTCGAGCACCTGCGCCGTCCGCCGGAGGTGTTCCGCCACTGCTTCAGGGTGCTCGCGCCCGGCGGGGCCATGCTGCACAGGGTGGACTACCGCGACCACTTCTTCAAATATCCCTTCCACTTCCTCACGTTCTCCCAGAGCGTCTGGGACAACCTTCTGGACCCCGGCGACCTGCCGCGCCACCGCCTGGACGACCACCTGGCCGCCCTCTCCCGCGCGGGCTTCGAGGCCCACGTCCTGGAGCGCGAGACCGACCACCGCGCCTTGCGCGCCGTGGCCCCCTTCCTGGCCCCGCCCTTCGACGGACGCAACCCCGACATGCTGGCCACCACCACGGCGGTGATCGCCTGCCGCAAGCCCCACTGATGCGCCTGCTCCTGGTGAACTACGAATACCCGCCCCTGGGCGGGGGCGCGGGCAACGCCACGGCCAACATCGCCCGCGAGATGACCCTCCTGGGCGCGCGGGTGATGGTGCTCACCTCGGCCTTCAGGGGCCTGCCCCGGCACGAGACCGTGCAGGTCCCCGGCGGCGCGAGCTTCGAGATCGCGCGCATCCCCACCGTGCGACGCCACGCGGACCGCTGCGCGGCCTGGGAGATGGCCGCCTTCATGGCCTCCTCCTGCCTGACGCTGCCCCTGGCGGCCCGCGCCTTCCGGCCCGACGGCGCGGTGGCCTTCTTCGGCATCCCCGGCGGCCCGTCGGCGTGGATCCTCAAGGCCCTGGCGGGCACGCCCTACGTGGTCTCCCTGCGCGGCGGCGACGTGCCCGGCTTCCAGCCCTACGACCTGGCCGCCATGCACCGCCTCACGGGGCCGCTCATCCGCTTCCTGTGGCGGCGCGCCCTGGCCGTGGTTCCCAACAGCCGGGGTCTGGCCGCCCTGGCCCGCGCCTTCGAGCCCGGCCTGGCTTATCCCGTGATCCCCAACGGCGTGGACCCCGAGCGTTACGCCCCCCGCCAGGGCGCGCGCGAGCCCGGCCCCATGCGCCTGTTCTTCCACGGCCGCGTGGTGCGCCAGAAGGGGCTGGACGTGCTGGTCCAGGCCCTTGCCCAGCTCCCCCGGGGGCTGGCGTGGGAGCTCTCCATCGCCGGGGACGGGCCCGCGCGGCCCGGGCTGGAATCGCAGCTGCGCGCCCTGGGCCTGGCGGACCGGGTGCGTTTCCTGGGCTGGATGGACCGCGCCGACATCGCCCTGGCCCTGCGCCGGGCCGACCTCTTCGTCTTCCCCTCGCGCGACGAGGGCATGCCCAACGCCGTGCTGGAAGCCATGGCCTCGGGCCTGCCGGTGCTGGCCACGGCCATCTCGGGCAACGAGGACCTGGCGCTTCCCGGGCGCACCGGGCTAACGGTCCCGCCGGAAGACGCCGGAGCCCTGGCCGGGGCGCTCGCCCGGCTCCTGGCCGATCCGCCACTGCTGGAAGCCATGGGCCGCGAGGCCCGCGCACTGGTGCTGGAGCACTACTCCTGGCGCAGCGTGGCAGAGCGCTACCTCGCGCTCTTCGGAGACCGGCCGTGTGCGGCATAGCGGGCATCGTCGCGCCCGAGGGTTCCCGGGCGGACCGCGACATCCTGGAGGCCATGGCCCGCGCCCAGGCCCATCGAGGCCCCGACGGCCAGGGCCTCTTCCTGGAGGGCCGCGCGGGCCTGGCCCACCGCCGCCTGGCCATCATCGACCTGGCCACCGGCGACCAGCCCATGACCACGGCCTGCGGCCGGGCCACCATCGTCTTCAACGGCGAGATCTACAACCACCTGGAACTGCGCGCGCGCCTGGAGGCCCGGGGCAGGCGCTTCGCCACCCGCTCGGACACCGAGGCCATCCTCCAGGCCTGGATGGAGTACGGCCCCGCCTGCGTGGAGCACCTGCGCGGCATGTTCGCCTTCGCCGTCTGGGACCGCGACGCCCGCACCCTCTTCGCCGCGCGCGACCGCCTGGGCAAGAAGCCCTTCCATTACGCCCTGGCGGACGGGGCCTTCCTCTTCGCCTCGGAGATCGGCGCGCTCACGCTCCATCCGGGCGTCTCGCGCGAACCGGACCTGGAGGCCCTGGGCCTCTACCTCTCGCTGCAGTACGTGCCCGACCCGCGCACGGCCCTGCGCGCCGTGCGCACGCTGCCCCCGGCCCACACGCTCCTCTGGCGCGGCGGCGCTCCGCGCGTGGCCCGCTACTGGAGCCTGGAGTTCGCGCCCAAGCGCCGGGCGCCCGAGCAGGAGCTTCTGGAGGAGCTGCGCGGGCTTGCCGAAGAGGCCACGCGCATCCGGCTCATGAGCGAGGTGCCCCTGGGCGCGCACCTTTCGGGGGGCATCGACTCGAGCATCGTCACGGCCCTCATGGCCCGCGCCATGTCCGGACCCGTGAAGACCTTCTCCATCGGCTTCGAGGAGGAGGCCTTCTCCGAGCTGCCCAAGGCCCGCGCCGTGGCCCGACGCTGGGGCACGGAGCACCGGGAGTTCACCGTGCGCTACGGCCACGTGCCCGCCGTGCTGGATGAGATCGTGGCCCACGCGGGCCAGCCCTTCGCGGACCCTTCGGCCCTGCCCATGTGGTTTCTCGCGCGCGAGACGCGCGCCCACGTCACCGTGGCGCTCAATGGAGACGGCGGCGACGAGCTCTTCGCCGGCTACCAGCGCTACTGGCTGGACCCCCTGGCCGCACTCTGGAGCGCCCTGCCCGCCGCCCTCACCCAGCGCCTGACTCCCTGGCTGGCCCGCCGCCTGCCCCAGCCCGGCGACGTGCCCATCGAACGCGACCGCGTGGCGGCCCTCAAGCGCCTGGCCCAGGTGGCGGCCCTTTCCCCCAAGGCCAGCATCGTGCGCTGGGGCTCCTACTTCACCCCCCAGGACGCCGCACGCCTCTGGCGGCCTGGGCTTGCGCCGCACGCCGACCCCGTGGCCCTGCTGGCGCGGCGCTTCGACAACGCCCGCGCCGTCACCTTCCTGGACCGCACCCTGGCGGCGGACCTCTCCTGCTACCTGCCCGGCTGCCTGCTCGTGAAGGCCGACCGCATGGCCATGGCCCACGGCCTGGAGGGGCGCTCCCCGCTTCTGGACCAGGAGCTGGCCCAGTGGGCGGCCCGGCTGCCCGACGGGCTCAGGATGCGCGGACGCACGGGCAAGTGGCTCCTGCGCCGGGCCTTCGCGGACCTTCTGCCCCCCGAGGTGACGGCCCAAGGCAAGCAGGGCTTCGGCGTGCCCGTGGGCAGGTGGTTCCGGGAGGGGCTGGCGGGTTGGAGCCGGGAGCTGCTGCTGGGCGGGCGCGCCGTGGCGCGCTACCTGCGCCCCGAGGCCGTGCGGACGCTCCTGGACGAGCACGCGCGCGGGCGCGCCGACCACGGCAAGCGCCTCTGGGCCTTGGCGGCCCTGGAGCTCTGGCTGTCGCGCCACGCCTCGGTCTGAAGATTCACGCGGCCAAAGGGCGCGGCTAGCCGCGCGTCAGGCAGGCCAGGGCGCGCACGGCGGCCTCGCGGTGGCCGCTCCAGGCCGCGTCGCAGGCGGCGTCCAGGGCCGGGCGGACCGCCTCCGTCTCCGGCGGCACGGGCAGCTCCGGCAGGCCCAGGGCGTCGAAATCCACGGGCTTGAAGGCCATGTCCTCATCGATCTTGCAGACGTTCTCCCCGGTGAAGCCCCCGGCCACGGCCTCGCGCCCGGCGCTGACCGGGTCCAGGGACTTGGCGTAAGCCAGCACCGTGGAGGGGGTCTGGCAGGTGTTCACCTTGTCCACTTCGGCGTTGATGGCCTCGGCCATGCGCTTGAGCGAGGCGTGGTTGGGCAGGAGGATCTTCTTGGCCGGGTTGCGCGGGTCCTGGCCGTAGCCGCCCTCCATGTAATCCCGGGTGGCCAGGCGCATGGCCTCGTAGGCGTAGCGCACGGCCTTTTCGTAGCGCCCGCGCGCGGTGAGGGCCAGGGGGAAGCGGTAGCGGCAGGGATCTCCCGCCCCGGCGGCCAGGGCGGGGAGTTCGCAGGCTCGCAGGCCCGCCGCCTCGCAGAAGGCGCGGGACACCCCCGCGTCGGCCAGCAGGGCGAAGAAGCTGCCCCAGCGGCGCAGGGCCTTGCCCCCCAGGTCGCGCACCTGGAGCGCCAGACGCGTGAAGGCCTCCTGGCGGACTTCCAGCTCCTTGCGGCGCGCGAAGAAGCTCTCGGCCATCTCCGTCATGGTTTCGGCATAAAACTCGTCGAAGAAGTTCTGGTGCGGGCCCATGGCTCTCCCGGCCGCGCTCCCGGCGCGGCGCTTTGACTTATCGTAACCGTTTCTTCACGGGCATTCCACCATTCCGCGACGCTTCGGCCGCGAAAGCGGATACCTCATGCGGCATGCATACCGTCATGAAGGAGCTGCCCCCGCCCTCGGTACAGGCCCTGCGCCAGCGCCCGGCGAGCGCCGAGCAGCGCCGCACCCTGGCCCTGTTGCACAGCCCCCACCGGGAGCGGGCGCTGGAACTCCTGCGCCACGGACACTCCGTGAGCCTGATGCTCTTCGAGATCCAGGACTTCACCGTCTTCACCAAAATCTACGGCCTGGACGCCGCCGAGACCCTGGCCCGCGCCGCCGAGAAGGCCCTGCGCGAGCTGGCCGACCAGTCCTTCCCGGGCATGCCCTTCACCCTGCTGGACCGCCTGGACGCCGACCGCTTCCTCCTGGCCGTGGGCTGCGACCGCGAGGAGGCCCAGGCCCTGCCGCGCACGGCCTCCATCCTGCGCCTGGGCCTGCGCTCGCGGCTCAAACAGGCCTCCCTGGACCTCACCGGCCAGGAGGCCGAGGTGGCCCTCGGCGTGGGTCGCCTGCCCTCCGGACTCAAGCGGAACCTGGAGAACGCCGTGCACTCCGCCGTGGGCGACGCCCAGCGCATGGCCCGCGGCGGCCTGGACGCCTCCGGGGCCATGCTGCTCACCGAGTTCCGGGCCATCCTGGAAGAGGACTCCGTGCGCTCGCTCTACCAGCCCATCGTGGACCTGCGCGGCGGCGACATCTTCGCCTGGGAGGCCCTCTCGCGCGGCCCCGCCGGGAGCCCCTTCGAACAGCCCTCCATGCTCTTCGGCTTCGCGGAGGAGAACGGCCTGGTCTTCCCCCTGGAGCGCGCCTGCCGCCGCGCGGCCCTGGCCGGGTTCGGCCCCCGCGCCGGGGGGCGCAAGCTCTTCCTGAACGTGCACCCGCGCACCCTGGTGGACCCCTCCTTCAACCCCGGGGAGACCATCCGTCTCCTGGACGAGCTGGGCCTGGCCCCCCATGACGTGGTGCTGGAGATCACCGAACGCCACTCCACCAAGGACTTCTCCCTCTTCCACCGCACCCTGGACCACTACCGGGGAGAGGGCTACAAGGTGGCCGTGGACGACGTGGGCACGGGCTACTCCGGGCTGTGGTCCATCGCGGAGATCCGCCCGGACTTCATCAAACTGGACATGTCGCTCATCCGGGGCATCGACGCCAACCCCGTGAAGCGCGCGCTCATCGAGACGTTCCTCACCTTCTCGGACAAGGTGGGCTGCAAGATCGTGGCAGAGGGCATCGAGACGGCTTCGGAGCTCTCCAGCCTGGTCTCCATGGGCGTGCACTACGGCCAGGGCTACTTCCTGGCCCGCCCGGCCAGCCCCAGGCCCGAGGCCGGACGCGAGGCCCTGGCCCTGATCCAGGAGCGCAGGCGGCGCGGCGCGGGCGACCTGAAGTGTTCGAGCCCCATCGGCCTGCTGGTGGAGGAGGCCCCGAGCTTCCCGGCCGAAACCCGCGTGTCGGACCTCAAACGGCACTTCGACCAGCATCCCCTCACCGTCTCGGCCGCCGTGGTCTCGGGCAGGCGGCCCGTGGGCCTGGTGACGCGCCACCTCCTGGACCGGATGCTCTCCACCCAGTACGGCCAGGCCCTCTATTCCAACCGCCCCGTGAGCCGCATCATGGACGGCCAGCCCCTTACCGTGGACTGGCACACCCCCGTTGAACTGGTGGCCCAGGCCGCCATGACCCGCGAGGGCGCCAAGGTCTACGACCACGTGGTGGTCACGCGAGACGGCAAGCTTTCCGGCCTGGCCTCGGTGCAGAAGATCCTGGACGCCCTGGCCCAGGTGCAGATGGAGATGGCCAAGGGCGCAAGCCCCCTCACCGGGTTGCCCGGCAACGTGGCCATCGAGCGCGAGCTGGAAACCCGCGTGGCCGGCGAGCGCCCAGTGAGCTTCGTCTACGCCGACCTGGACCACTTCAAGGCCTACAACGACGCCTACGGCTTCAAGGCGGGCGACGAGGTGATCCTGCTCACGGCGCGCATTCTCTCCTGGGCCTTGCGCCGCCACGGCGAGCCCGGCGACTTCATCGGCCACGTGGGGGGCGACGACTTCGTGCTGTGCACCACCCCGGAGCGCGCCGAACGCGTCTGCCGCGCCGTGGTCCGCTGCTTCGGCAGGTTGGCCCCGCGCTGCTACGGCGAGGCCCACCGCCTGGCCGGGGGCGTGCCCGGGCGCGACCGCGAGGGCCGCGAGGGCATCATCCCCCTGGTCAGCGTTTCCCTGGCCGTGGTGGACTGCCTGGGGCGCTGCACGCCCGAGGCCGTGTCCCAGCGCGCGGCGGAGATGAAGAAGTACGCCAAGACCCAAGAGGGCAACGTGTGGGTGCGCGACCGGCGCGGCCCCCTGAGCCCCTGCTCGCCGGAGCGGTGAAAGGCGGGGCTCAGGCCAGGGAGAGCAGGTTCTCTATGACCGCCTGCTCGTCGAAGTAGGGGGCGCGCGCGGCGCTCTCCAGGTCGGCCTCGATGACGCCGATGCCCATGGCCTCGATCTGGCGCAGGCCGTGGGGTTCCTGGTAGTTGCGCCGCCGGTCGATGAGCACGTGGTTCAAAAGCGTGTTGGCGGGGCGGGGCTTGGTGCAGCTGGCGCGCAGGTATTCCAGCAGGGCGCGCACGCTCTCGCCCAAACCCAGGCCGTACTGCTCCGGGTCTCCGGCGGGGTTGGGCACGAACACCTTGGGGCACTGGGCCTTGCTCACGGCGTCGCCCACGCCCCGGGGCAGCAGGTTGGCCACCACCGAGGAGTAGAAGCTGCCGATGGGGTAGCAGATCAACTCTGCGGAGAGGATGTTCTCCTTCACCTTGCGGCGCACGTCGATCTCCACGGGCGCCGTGTCCTCCTGTCCGCGCGAGAGCCACACGCGGCGCACCTTGCGCCCCACGGGGCCGCTCTCCTTGCCCGTGAGCAGGTGCTGCCCGGCCAGCACCGAGCCGTCGTCGAGCTCGGCGCAGAGGGTCAGGTCGCGGTTGATGATGGGGCGCACCAGCCCCCGGGCCTTCACGAGCATGGAGAACATGTAGATCACCGGGTCGATCTGACGGTTGTAGTTGAAGAAGCCCCCGGCCAGGATCAGGTTGCCGACGCTGGCCCCGCGCAGGTCGAAGGGCGTGCGCTCCATGGCCTGGGCGAAGAACTTCAGGTGGGTGCGGATGATCTTGCGCATGGGGTCGGGCACGGCGGCCACCAGGGGGTCGCGCCCGGCGATGAGGCCCTCCAGCTCCTCGCGCAGGGCCTCCTGGGGCTGGTCCTTGGGCAGGCGGCGGGCGAAGAGGGCGTAGATCTCGGGGTTGCCGTGCAGGGTGCGGTCGGCCAGGGCCATGAGCCGGTTGCGCAGGTCGCCCACGGCCAGCATCCCGAAGCTCTTGCGCAGCTTGGCCGAGGAGCCGCCTGAGTCGAAGGGCGTGATGAGGTGCATGGAGTTGTGCGTGTAGCGCACCAGCTCCCGCGAGAGGTCGCGCAGGGCCGTGCCGCCGCTGAAGAAGAGCACGCGCGGCCCCAGCTCCGGGGCCTTGAGATAGCGCGCGATCTTCACCGGATCGGGCAGACGCACCGTGTGCGTGACCGTGACCTTCGTCATGCCCCCGCGCCCTCTCCCTTGAGGAACCCCGCCAGCACGCGGGCGGCCTCCTCGAAGTCCGCGCGGCCCGTCACCTCCAGCACCGTGCAGCCCGCGAGCATGTCCACGTAGGCGTCTTCGGAGAAGTCCGGGGCGTGCGCGCCCTCGGGCTCCTCGTAGAAGAGGCCCGTGGATTTCATGAAGGCCTCCAGGAGGTCGCGCCGCCGGGCGATGTCCACGGCCGCCACGTTGAGCCCCTGCCCCGCGCGCGACCAGTTGAGGATGGCCAGCCCCTTCATGCGCGCCTCGATGCGGAAGCGCCCGGGACCGTAGCACTGGTCGATGAAGGCGTCGTACTTGTGCTCCAGGGTCCAGAGTTCGTCCTGGGGCAGGGCGCGGAAGGCCTCGCGGTCCGCCGGGGGGATTACCGGGGCCAGGGAGGGGTTGTGGAGCACGGTGCCGGGGTTCACGCGCGGCATCTTGGCCACCCCGTACATCATGAGATCCCCGTTGTCCTTCCCCACCAGGACGCGGTCGTTGGAGACGAAATCGAGCCCATGGTTCATCAGGTGCAGGGCCAGGGTGGACTTGCCCATGCCCGAGAACCCGGCCAGGGCCAGGCCCTGCCCGCCATGGGCCACTCCGGCCGCGTGGCCCAGCAGGCAGCCCTGGTGGAGCTTGTGCTCGATGAAGCGGTTGTTGACGAAGTTCACCACCTGGTTGGGGTTCTCCCGGCAGGGCCCCAGGGCCAGGTTGCGGCCCTCTCCGAAGACGAACACCATGCCCGTGAGGCGCTTGCGCACCACGCGCCCGTCGGGGAGGTCGGCGTACTCCTCCTTGACCTTGGTCTTGCCCGGGTCCGGCTCGCGCGTGGCGTAGCGCAGGCCCAGGTCCTGGGGCGGGGTTTCCAGGGCCAGCAGCTGGCAGGGCGCGGGCGGGGCCGCGTCGTCGTCGGCCAGGAAATCGCGGAAGTAGGCGCGCAGCCATCCGGCCAGCTCGAGGTCGTTGGTGCGCAGATCGGCGCGCCAGGCGCCCAGGGCCAGGCGCACGGCGTGGGGCGCGGCCCATTGGGTGGCGTAGCGGTCCATGAGCCCGGCCACGGAGTTCGACGGGGAGGAAGCGGTGGATGCGCTCACGACAGGACCTCCAGAACATGCTTGGCGTAGGCCTGGGCCGCGTCGATGCCGCAGGCGTCCCGCAGGCCCCGGAAGCCGCCGAAGGCCGACACCTCGAAGACGATGGGGCCTTGGGCCGTTTCGGCCACGTCCACGCAGGTGAAGGCCATGTCGAAGAGCGACTGGGCCTTCTCGGCCAGGGCCACGATCTCGGCAGAGGGCTCGTGGGCCACGTAGCGCCCTCCGGCGGCCGTGGTGGTGTTCCAGCTCGACCCGCCGGACTTGCGGGCGTAGGTGGCCAGGTATTTGCCGCCCAGGTAGGTGACGCCCAGATCCTTTTCCAGGGGCGGGAGCATCTTCTGGAGGTACATCACCGCGTTGCCCGCGTCCTTGAAGGCCTGCACGCGACGCAGGGCGTCCGGCCCGGCCTCGATGACCTCCATGCCCCGGGCCTTGGTGGAGTACAGCGGTTTGAACACGGCCCGGCCGAAGCGCTCCACGGCGTCGCGGGCCTCCTCGACGCTCTCGGTGACCACCGTGGGCGGCATGGGCAGCCCGGCGGCGCGCAGCGTGACGGTGCAGCTCAGGCGGTCCACCAGGCGCAGGATGGACGAGGGCCGCGAGAACACCGGCAGGCCCCGCAGCTCCAGAAAGCGCAGCATCTCCAGGCGGTCGAGCACGTCGGGGGAATACTGGGGGGCGATCTTCTTGACGATCAGGGCGTCCAGCTCCAGGAGGTCCTGACCCTCGTGGCGCACGGTCCCGGCGTCCAGGTCCAGCACGGCCTTGTCCATGTCCACCAGGAGGCGGAAGCCCGTGAGCTTCCCGCACGCGTCGGCCAGGACCTCCGAGGACCAGCCGTCCGTGAGCCCCACAACTCCTATCTTCTTCATCACGGCTCCTTGGCCTCAATAGATGAGCACGGCGTCCGGCAGGACGTACGCGCTCCAGGGTTTGCCGGAATCCCCGAAGTCTGCGGCGGACTCCAGGAGGTAGACCCCGCGCAGGAACATCTCCCGCGCGAAGCCCTGGTTGAATTCGAAACGGCTGGACGTGATGAAGGAGCGGGCCAGGCCCAGGGCGAGGCGGGCCTCGAAGGAGGCGTCCCCGGCCTCGACGGCGAACTCGCGCGAGAAGGCCAGGAACTGGCGGATCACGCGGTCGAGTCGGGCGCGCAGCAGGGTGTCCAGCACGGGAAGGCGAAAGTTGGAGAGGAGAAACACGGACACGTCCTGGACGTAATCGGTGTCGCGGGAGCGGTGCAGGTCGATGTAGTGGATGCGCTCCTCGTCGTGGGAGTAGACGATGTTGTTGCTGTTGAAGTCGCCGTGGATGAGCACGCTGAAGGGGGCCTCGAGGGAGGTCTCGGCCTCCTCGGCGCGGCGCAGCACCTCGTCGAAGCCGGGGATGCGCCTGCCCGCCAGGCGCATTTCGCCCCGCCTGAAGCCCGGATGCATGCGGAACACGTCGTCCAGGCGGGAGGAGAGCTGGCGCACGTAGCCCGCCTTGACGGGTCCGGGGCGGCGGGTGTCCTGCCAGAGCTGGCGGGTGGTCTGCTCCAGGACGAAGGTGGCGTTGGCGGCAATCTCGGGCGCGCCGGAGAGCACCACCTCCTGGTAGGTGCAGCCGCCCAGGTATTCCATGAGCATGCTGGCCGAGTCGCCGTCCACGTGGAAGGCCTGCACCTTGGGGGGCAGCCCGGGCATCACGGCCTCCCAGCGGCGGATGTTCTCGGCCTCGGCGCGCAGCTTCACGGCGTTGCCCTCCTTGAAGAGCACGCCGCTGGAGCGCGGCCCCTTGCGCCCGGCGTCCACCCGGCCGATGCGGCAGCCCGAGCGCGTGCCCCAGATGGACTGGAACTCGCCGTCGGTGATGGGCACGTCCCGGCCCAGGCCCGAGAGGCTCTCCTTGAGGGCCTCGAACTGGTGGATCTTGAACTTCTCGCCCACGGCGGCGAAGATCACGGCCTCGCCGATGTTCAGGATGGTGTCGCCCATGCGCTCCAGGTAGCGGAAGATGTTGTGGGCGGTGATGCAGTTCTCGGGCGATTCGCCCGTGCGCAGGTCGCGCAGGACCATGTCGAAGTTTTCCTTGAACAGGGCGTCCAGGGTCACTTCGGCGCGGCAGATCTTGAAGGCCAGGGTGATGTCCTGGTTGAAGAGGGCCTTCACCACCAGGCGCAGGGCCTTGATGATCTCGGCGAAGAAGGCCTTGTAGTCGTAGCGTTTGATGAAGGCCGGGTCGCGCAGGTACTGCGACTGCATGACGATGTTCACCGCATGGTCGGCCAGGCGCTCCAGGTTGGAGGTGATGATGTTCACGGCGCGGGCCATGTCGATGGCGCGCTTGTCGCCGCCGAACCCGGTGTGGATGCGCGAGAAGCACTTGTTCTCGATGACGCTCTTGAGGTTGTCGATGTAGTCGTCGCGGCTTTCGATCTTGGTGACGAGGCCGGGGTCCGGGTTTTCGAGCACCTTCAGGGTGTTTTCCACCTGCTTGGTCACTTCCAGGACCATGAAGCGGAAGTTCTCCTCAACGCCCTCCAGAAAACGCATGGCTACTCACCGCCTCCGGACCGGACCACCAGGAGGTCTTCCTCGCGTTCCTTTTCGGCCGTTTTCTCGCGCCAGGCGAGCTTGAGGGCCAGCTTCATGCGCCCTTCCTTGGCCTTGGCCTCCACGGCGAAGCCCAGGAGCCCCGACGGAGACATGACGAAACGGGCGTCCTTGCGCTCGAAGAGGATGCTGCCGCGCTCGATGCCGTCGGCCAGGGCGCGCAGGTAGGCGGCCAGGCTCTCGGCGTCCTGCACGGACTGGTAGGAGAACTTACCCTCGCGCGAGGGCTGTTCGGAATCGCTGAGTGTGTCCATCGTCGCTCCGTGGGCCTCAGCCTAGGCGGGCCCGGTATTCGTCCATGACGGTCTTGCGGCTCACCCCCGCCACGATGAGCCCCTTGGCGATGCCCAGGTCGTCCCAGGCGGGCTGAAGGCCCACCTCGCGGGCGGCCTTGTCCCTGTCCTGCTCCTCGGGCTTCTTGAGCTTCTCGCTCATGTGGCAGTCGTCGCCCATGAATATGAGCAGGGGCCTGTCCTTGTGGTAGCCCCGGCGGTTCTGGTCGAGCACCACGCTGATGAGGAACTCCGTGTACTGCTGCGACTGGGGGTTCCACACCTCGATGCCGTCCACGTCGTAATTGCGCAGGAGGATGGGCCAGAACTGCTCGGGGTGGGGGATCACCACGCCCGCGCCCAGGGAACGCGCCTCCTCGATCACCTCCGAGGCGCGGTAGAAGTAGGCCATGGAGAAATTCTCCTTCACCACTTCCTTCACGGCTTTGGCGTACACCTGCACCTTGTTGATCAGGCGGTCGTCGTAGAATTCGCGCAGGCAGTCCAGGTAGTTGCGCACGAGCTTGTTCTTTACGGCGTCTTCGGGGGTGCGCATCTCGTTGGCCGAGAGCATCTCGCGCAGCCGGGCGGCGTGGATGGCGGTGAACTCCACCACCTCCTCGTCGGAGCCCGCGGCGCGCGCGGCCTTCTGGCGGCGCTCCTCCCAGGCCGGGGCGCACAGGGCGTCCAGGTACTCGAAGAGCTGCGAGGAGCGGTACTTGAAGGTGTGGCGCAGCATGTTCCCCAGCACGCCCGCCTGCTCCACCCGTTCGGCCTTGAGGTGCACGAGCAGCTGCACCTTGCGGTTGAAGCCGTGGGAGTAGCAGTCCACCTCCACGCCCGCGTAGCCGTCCCAGGTCATGATCTGGTTGTGCTGGGTGGGGATGATCAGCTGGTCGCGGGCGTTGGGGTACATGGCCTCCAGGCGCTCGCGGATGAGATCCAGCGGGACCTGCTCGGGGTGCCAGTGCACGGCCAGCACGTACTCCTGGCGCGGATGCGCGGCGGGCGGCGTGCGCACAGCCCGGGCCTGCTCGGGCGTGACGCCCGCGCAGGTGAGGGCCAGGTAGGTTTCCATGTCCCAGTCGGTGACTTCACGGGGCAGGCTGGCCAGGTCGAACTCCTGGCAGGCCTTGCCCCCGGCCTTGACGAGCCCGAAGGTCTTGGCGGTCACGGAGGCCTCCTAGGCGTGACGGGAGTGGCACTCCCGCTTGAGCCGGGCCAGTTCGCCGTAGGCCAGGCCAAGGGCCTCCAGGTCGCTCTGTTCCAGGGCCTGTTCGAAGGCCTGCACGGCGTCCAGGTAGTGGGCGTAGTATTCGTCGCCCTTGCCGGAGTAGGCGCACATGAGCCGCGAATCAGCCAGGAAGCTCCGGGCCTCCTGGAGCGGGGGCAGCTGCCCGGCGGCCAGGGCCTGGCCGATGGCCTTGAAGGTGTATTTCATGTGTTTCTTCAGCGAGGAGTACTTGGGCATGGCTTCTTCGCCGCCCTCCTCGTCCGCGGGGTCCTCACCGGGCGCGAGCGCGGGCCGGGGGAACTTCACGGAGAGCTTGGCCGCGTAGCCCTGGGGCCAGCCCGCCTTGAAGGATATCTTCAGGCCCTTGAAACCTTCCAGGGCCAGGGGGCCGGTGTCCGTGGCCAGCTCGCCGGCGTCCAGCGCGTCCGCCAGGCCGCGCAGCCATGCCGAGAGACCCTCGCGGTCCAGCGCCGCCTCCGCCTTGTACTTGCCTGATGTCGCCATGTGGTTTCCTCCCGTGATTCCGGTGAAGGACTTAGCCTCTACCATCAACCGGGATCGAGGCAAGGAGCTTCTAGCAGCCTTCCCGTGACGAATCGGTGACCGTCCGCCGGACCCGGCAGAACTTTCCCAAGGCATCAATCTTGCAAAAATACCGCGATGACACCATCCACCAGGAGAGCCCCCATGCGCAAGTCCGCAAGGCGACCTTCGACGGTCTGGCTGCTGGGCCTGGCGGGACAGCCCGCCAAGCGCGTCCGTCAGGCCGTTGGGACCCTGGCCGAGGTCCGTCGCATCGACCCGCGCGACCTGCCCGGCCAGCCCGAGTACGACCGCGCCGCGCCCCTGGCCGTGTTCCTGGACCTGGCCGCCTGGCGCGCCCTGCGCGACGACGCCCCCGCCTGGCTGGCCGGCGCGCGCCGCGTGCTGGTGCTCGCGGAGGGCGAGGAGGGCCTGCACGACGAGGTGCTTTCCCAGGGCTTCCTGGCCTGCCTGACCCCGCCCCTGGGCAAGGCGCGCATCCTTTCCGCCCTGGAGGCCGCCCGCGAGAACGAAAGCGCCCTGGAGGACATCTCCCGCCTGCTGGGCGAGGCCCAGCGCGAGCGCGACATGCTGGTGCAGGAAAACGGCCGCCTGGCCTTCTTCCAGCAGCTCATGGCCCGGGCCATGTCCTCCCTGGAGCTGCCCGCCGTTCTGGCCGGGCTGCGGGAGGACCTGGGCCTGGCCTTCCCCGTCTCCGAGGTGCTGGCCGTGTTCTGGGGCGCCTCGCCCGAGTGCGAACTCTTCGTGGCCGAGGGCCTTTCGACCCAGGCCCGCTCCGCGCGCACGGACTACCTGCTGGACCTGGCCGCACGGCTGCGCGGGCAGCCCTCCGGCCAGTTCCGCACCCACGCCGTGCCCGGCGGCGACCAGGCCGCCCCCGTGGCGCCCGGCCGCGCCCTGCTGGTGCCCCTGCGCCACGGCGAGGAGGCCTTCGGCTGCCTCTCCGTGCTCATCCACCGCGACCTCTCCCGCCAGGAGCAGGAGACCGCGCGCCAGGCCCTGCAGCAGCTGGCCCCCAGCCTGAAGAACGGCCTGGACTACCTGCTCATCAAGCGCCGCGCCGACCGAGACGGCCTCACCGGCCTCTTCAACCGCCGGACCCTTGACGCACGCCTGGACCAGGAGCTCAAGCGCCACATGCGCCACCGCGAGGGCTTCGCCCTGATCCTGGCCGACATCGACCACTTCAAGAAGGTCAACGACGTGCACGGCCACCTGGCGGGCGACGCCGCCCTGCGCCACGCCGCCCAGACCATGGACGCGGGGCTGCGCACCACCGACTTCCTGGCCCGTTACGGCGGCGAGGAATTCGCGGCCATCCTGCCGCACACCGGGGCCTCCCAGGCCTGGATGCTGGCCGAGCGCCTGCGCCGCCGCGTTGGGGCGCACCCCCTGCGCTACGCCGGGCGCACCATCGCCCTCACCGTGTCCATGGGTTTGGCCGCCTTCGTGCCCGGACAGGCCGCCACCCCCGCCTCCCTGCTGGCCCAGGCCGACCAGGCCCTCTACGCCTCCAAGCACGCCGGACGAAACCGCGTCTCCATCGCCCCCAGCCGCGAAGAACTGCGCGAGGTCTACCGCGAAGGCGCGCTCCAGGCCGGCTAGACCGCGACGGTTTTCCACCGCGCTTTCCTGCACGTCTCGCGGCGCACTTCCCGCCGCTCCCCGCGCGCCGCACGATCCTGCGTTCCACCGGCGGTTTCCTGACGCCACCGTGACCCTTGCCGCCATTCCCCGCCGGGCGTAGACTCCCCGCCTTCATTCCACGCAAGGACGCTCCATGGATTCCGCGCTCCCCGCCTGTCTCGCCGCCGCCGTGCTGGCGGGCTTCATCCAGGGTTTTTCCGGCTTCGGGTCGGTGCTGGTGGCTCTGCCCGTGCTCCTGGCCGTGCTCGACCTGCGCGAGGCAGTGCCCCTGGTGAGCCTTCTGGCGCTCTCCATCAACGTGGTCATGGCCACGAAGCTGCGCGGGCACATCCAGTTCCGCTCCATGCGCCTGCTCTTCGCCAGCTCCCTGCCGGGCATGGCCGTGGGCGGCTGGATCCTCGAAGGCGCGCCCGACAGCCTCATCAAGGGCCTTCTGGGCGGGGCCATCCTCTTCCTGGTGTTCCATTCGCTCACCAGCAACCGGCCCCGCGCCGCCCTGGGCACGGGCTGGACCCTGGCGGCCGGGTTCCTGAGCGGCTGCATCGGCCTGACCACCGGGGCCAACGGCCCGCCGGTGATCGCCTGGGCCGCGCGCCAGCCCTGGGCGCGCGACGAACTGCGCGCCACCCTGACTTTCTATTTCCTGGTGACGGGCGCGGCCATCGTGGGGGTGCAGGCCGTGACGGGGCTGGCCACGCAGCGCGTGCTCACGCTCTTCGGGGCGTGCCTTCCGGCCATGCTGGCGGGGCTGTGGGCGGGCGGGGCGTGTTCGGGGCGCGTGGGGGAGGCGGGGTTCCGCAAGGCGGTGCTGGCGCTTCTGGCGCTCATCGGGCTCAATCTCTGCTGGCAGGCGATTGCGGCGGGGCTGGCCGGGCGCTGAGGCAGGCCCGGCACGATCACCGACACAGGGCAAGGCCACGGACCTGACGCGCGGCCCGGCCCTGGCCGTCAGGGCCGGGAACTCCTCGACCGGGGCACAACCCGTCTCCCAGCCGCGCCGTGGGCCGGACAACCGACGCCAGGCCCTTCGGGCCGCCCAGGCCGCCTGATCCTACAGCTTGCTCTTGAGCACCATGTCCGTGATGGGCCCGCGCGAGCGGTCGCCCTTGAGCACGATGTGCCCGTAGTTGTCGAAGCCCTTGAACTTGCGCACGATCCAGTTGAGGCCGTTGTTGGCCTCGTTGAGGTAGGGGTTGTCCACCTGGGAGGTGTCGCCCAGGCAGACGCACTTCACGCCCTCGCCCATGCGTGTGAGCAGCGCGCGCACTTCGGCCCGCGAGAGGTTCTGGGCCTCGTCGATCACCACCACGGCGTTCTCGATGTTCATGCCGCGCACGTAGGCCAGGGGCAGCACCTCGAACTTCTTGGGGTTGAAGCGCGGGGTTTCGTCGTTGGGGTTGGTGAAGAGCTTGTTGGCCGGGCGCTGCTTGTGCAGCTTGATGAGCAGGTCGTAGACGTACTTCATGTAGGGCTCCATCTTCTCGGCCACGTCGCCGGGCAAAAAGCCCAGCTTCGCGCCGATCTCGATGGTGGGCTTCACCACGAAGATCTTCTCGTGCTCCTTGCGCTCCAGGGTCAGGTAGAGGGCCGCCGCCAGGGCCAGGTAGGTCTTGCCGAAGCCCGCCTCGCTCTGGATGGACACCAGGTCCACGTGGGGGGAGACGATAAGCTCCAGCGCCAGATTCTGGTACACCGTGCGCGGCTTGAGGTTCCACACGTCGTTGACGTAGCCCACCGTCTTCTCGCCGTCCGGGGCCAGGAGCACCGGCTTGCCCTCGCGCCAGAGGAACGAGTTGGGCGGCGCGCCCTCGGCCTCCTCCACGAACCCCGTGTAGAGCTGCGACTCGGACTCGAAGGGCCTGGAATCGCGCAGCTCCTCGCTCTTGATGTTGCGCAGCGACGCCTGCAGCTGGAGCAGCCGGTCGTTGGTGACCAGGATCGGGTCCTGGATGCCCTGGGCCGACTCGATCTCGCGCAGGATGTAGTTGTCCACGATGTGCGTGTAGGGAGAATCCTCCACGCCGTCGCGGATGAAGGTGATGTGCTCGCGGTTTTCGATGAGGCTGGTGATGACCTTGGAGACGATGTGGCGCAGCTTGGGCGTGTTCTTGAGCGTTTCCAGCTCCATGAGCACGTGGTAGGGGATGAAGATGTTGTTTTCGCTGCCGTTGCGAAGCGTCCGGACCGAGTTGGGGTTTTCGATGAGGACGTTGGTGTCGATGACGTAGTTCTTCCTGCCGGGCGATTCCTGGGTCATTGGGCCTTCCTTCGGGACGCGCCGGATGCGCCATGCGCCCCGACGTCTCAGTATCCACGCGGTGTGACGAATCCATGACCTTGCGGCGTCCGCTCCCTCGCGGCCCCGCCGCGTCTCGTTTTTCCCCTTCCCGAGCGTTCCTCCTGTCGCGCCGCGCACTGCCGCGCGCCCCGTCATTTAACCCCATCGCCATGAAGTTGTCACCTTTCGTCGTTCAACGGTTCCCGGTCGGCGGGTACCTTCGGGTCCCTTTCGCCGCACCAAAGGAGCCCCACCATGCCACTGCGTCTCACCCTTCGCGCCAAGCTCATCGCCTTCTGCCTGGCCATCGGCATCCTGCCCCTGGCCTTCATGGGCGTCTACTCCGTGCGCCAGGCCTCCGAAAGCCTCTCCCGCCAGGCCTTCGGCCAGCTCGAATCCGTGCGGGACTCCCGCGCCCAGGCCCTGCGCCAGCTCACCGACAAATGGTTCGCCGAGGTTCGCATCTACGCCTCGGTCAAGGAGGTCTACAACTCCATCGCCATGCTGCGCGACATCTTCATGGGCAAGGCCAAACCCGGGCAGCGCGCCGACGTCAACGACCCCGAATACGTCGAAATGGCGCAGTTCGTGGCCCCCGCCTTCGAGCCCTTCCGCAAGGTGCTGGGCTACGCCGACGTGCTCCTGGCCGACGAGTACGGCCGGGTGATCTTCTCCACCGGCAAGGGCCGCGAACTCCTCGAAGACATCAAGGACGGTCCCCTCAAGGACTCCAGCCTTGGCCGCGCCTGGAAGGCCGCCATGCAGGGCCGGGCCGTCTTCGAGGACTTCGCCGCCTACCCGCCCCAGGAGGGCCGCCCCGCCGCCTTCCTGGCCGCCCCCGTGCGCAACCACGTTGGCGGCATCGACGGCGTGGCGCTCCTGCGCATCGACCCCGCCGACCTGGCCCCCATCCTCAAGACCGGCTACGACGACGACGCCGAAACCCGCCTCGTGGGCGCGGACCGTCTCATGCGCTCGGACTCCCCCACGCACGCCCTCACCCACTCCGTGCAGGCCTCCTTCGCGGACCCCGCTCGGGGGCGCATGGACATCGAGCCCGTGCGCCGCGCCCTGGAAGGGCTCACCGGCAGCCTCGTCACCGAGGACATTTCCGGCAAGCCCGTGCTCGCCGCCTACGCCCCCATCAAGACCGGCGACGCCGCCTGGGCCCTGGTCACCGTGGCCGACGAGGCCCGCGCCTTCGCCGCCGTGGAGCGCCTGCGCGGCGCGTCCCTGATCCTCGGCGCGCTCACCGCCCTGGCCGTGCTGGCCTGCTCCCTGTTCTTCCTGCGCCGGGAGATCGGCCAGCCCTTCCGGCACCTCGGGACCTTCCTGGAACGCGTCAGCGAGGGGGACCTCCGGGCCACGCTCGAAGGCCGTTTCAAGGCCGAACTGGCAGCCCTGGCCCATGGCCTCGCGCGCATGGTGGAGGAACTCAAAACCCGCCTGGGCTTCTCCCAGGGCATCCTCGACGCCATGACCGTGCCCTGCCTCGTCACCGACACCCGGGGCCTGGTGAGCTTCGTCAACCAGCCCCTGCTGGACCTCCTCCAACTCGACGGCGAACCCGGCCGACACCTGGGACGCCGCCTGGAAGACCTCTTCGCCCAGAACCTCGAACTGGCCAACGCGCCCGCCGCCTGTCTGCGCCAGTGCCAGCCCGTGCGCGGAGTGGAAGCCCCCGGGCAGGGCGCAAAAGGCAGGCCCTTCCACGTGCGCCTGGACTGCGCGCCGCTTCACGACCTGGACGGGCAGCCCCTGGGCGCGTTCACCCTCTTCGCCGACCTCACCGAAATCAGGCGTCAGCAGGCGCTCATCCTGGAGCAGAACCGCCAGACCCTCCAGGTGGCGCGCGAGGCCAACCAGATCGCCCTCCACGTGGCCCAGGGAGCGGAAGAACTCTCCCAGCAGATGATCGGCGTCAAATCCGGCGCGGACCACCAGAGCGAGCGCATCCAGGAGACCACCCGCGCCATGGAGGAGATGAACGCCGCGCTCACCGAGGTGGCCCGCGTGGCGGCCCTGGCGGCCTCCAGCTCCGATTCCGCGAGCGCCCAGGCCGCCGACGGCTCCCGCGTGGTGAAGGAGAGCGTCGTCTCCATCGACCAGGTCCACCAGCTCTCGCTGCAGCACCAGCAGTCCATGGACGAGCTCGGCCGCCGGGTGGGCTCCATCGGGCGCATCATCGGCGTCATCGACGACATCGCGGACCAGACCAACCTCCTGGCCCTCAACGCCGCCATCGAGGCGGCGCGCGCGGGCGACGCCGGGCGCGGCTTCGCCGTGGTGGCCGACGAGGTGCGCAAACTGGCCGAGAAGACACAGCTCGCCACACGCGAGGTCTCGCGCGGCATCACGGAGATCCAGGACGGCACCCGACAGAACATCGAGGAGACCGCCAAGACCTTCGAAGCCATCGAACAGGCCCAGCAACTCGTCCAACGTTCGGGCGAAGCCCTCGCGCGCATCCTCCAGGACGCCCACGACGCCGCGGATCAGGTGCGCCTCATCGCTTCCAGCACGGAACAACAATCCGCGACACACCACGAAGTGAACCTCGCCGTCAGCGAAATCAGCGGCATCGCCCAGGAGACCTCCGCCGCCACGGTCCACGCCGCCGAAGCCATCGGCTACCTCGCCCAGCAGGCCTCGGAGCTCAAAAGCCTCATCGACGCCATGCACTGCC
Source organism: Fundidesulfovibrio magnetotacticus (assembly GCF_013019105.1). Classification (NCBI taxonomy): domain Bacteria; kingdom Pseudomonadati; phylum Thermodesulfobacteriota; class Desulfovibrionia; order Desulfovibrionales; family Desulfovibrionaceae; genus Fundidesulfovibrio; species Fundidesulfovibrio magnetotacticus. The sequence goes on along the minus strand of NZ_BLTE01000021.1, from coordinate 9,964 downwards.
AGGACGACGGCCACGACGCGACCTGCCTCGAACCCGCCGGGCGCGACTGGCCGCGACTCGCCATGGCGAAGCCACAGACGGCGCTGGCGGCCTAGCTACGCAAGACGGGAGCGGCGGGGGGGGGGAAAGATGTCTCCAGCGGGCGAGGGGCCGCGCTCTCCGCGCTCCCGGAGGGCGTCGCGGGCTTCACCGGGCGGGGCAAGGCGTCCTGCGCCGGAGCCCGGGACTGAACGGCGCACGGCCGCCTATGCCTCGGCGAACGGCCGGGGGCCTGTTGAAACGGTCGGTTCTTGAAGTTCAAACCACTCGTCGGTTTGTTCCCTGCAATGCTGCCGACGAGGATTGTCCCCCAGGCGGCCGACGGCCGAAGATTGCCGCCCTGAGCCGCGGACCGCGCCGCTCTTCCTGGCAGGCAATGCCCGTCAGGCCAGGTCGCGGCTTCGCTTGCCCGGAACGCCGTCGGCGGCCCCGGGGCTTCTCTCGCGCATGGTCAGCGCCGCGAGCAGGTTGATCCCGGACAGAACCGTGAGGACCAGCGCGGGGGCGAACGCGGTTTCCCGGCCCTGCATCAGCCACGTGGCCGCCACGGGCGCCGCGCCGCCGAAAACGCACAGCGAGAGATTGTAGCCGATGCCCATGGCGCTGTAGCGCATGCGCGGGGGGAACATCTCCACCAGCGCCGCCGGGACAGGGCCGAGATACAGCGCCATGAGCGCCGTGAACGCCGTCTGGGACACGAACAGGCCGGCCACGCCCCCCTGCTGGGCCAACTGGAACAGCGGCAGCGTGAAGACCGTCATCCCCGCGCAGCTCCAGACCAGAAGCGGCTTGCGGCCCAGCCGGTCGGAAAGGCTGCCGGTGAACGGGATGAACACCATGAGCAGCAACAGCGAAAAGGCGTTGAGTCCCGCCACCCCGGGGACATCCGGACGAAGGACGCTGCCGAGGTACGTGGGCCACCAGACGAAGAGCGTGTAGAACCCCGCGCCCACCAGGATCACCAGGAAAAACAGGTGAAGGATGCGTTCCGGCACGAGCTGGACGGCCTCGGCCACGGGATTTCGCCCCAGGCGCTTGCGGTCCTCCAGGGCGAGGAACACCGGCGTCTCCGAGAGGCTCTTGCGCATCCAAAAGGCCACCACGGCGATCAGCGCCCCCGCGAGGAACGGAACCCGCCAGCCCCAGGAGTCCATGGCCTGCGCGCCGAGCCCCAGGCTCAACCCCGCCGTGAGCAGCGAACCCAGCATCATCCCGCCGTACTCGCTGGCGAAAGTCCAGCTGCAGTAGTACCCGCGCCGCTCTTCCGGCGCGTTCTCGGCCACGAACGCGATGGAACCGACCAGTTCGCCCCCCACCGAGAGCCCCTGCGCCATGCGCAACAACACGAGCAGCAGGGGGGCCAGCACCCCGGCGTCCCGGTAGGTGGGCAGCAGCCCCACCAGGAACGTGGGCACGGCCATGAGGGCCACGGAGAGCTGAAGCGACGTCTTGCGGCCCCGGCGGTCCCCGATGTAGCCGAAGAGCAGGCCGCCCGCCGGGCGGGCCAGGAAGGCCGCGGCGAACACCCCGAACGCCCCGAGCAGCGAGACCAGCGGGTCGTCCGAGGGGAAGAAATTCCGGCCGATCTGGGGGGCGAGGAAGCCGAGAATGGCGAAATCGTACCACTCGAGAGCGTTCCCCGCGACGCCGCCCAGCATGTTCGTGCGCAGGGGCGCGCGCCCGCGCCGGGGTGCGCTCCCGCGACGCCGGGCGGCGGCCCGCGTCAGAAGCCAGGGGAGCGATGCCTCAAGGCCTCTTGACCCCATGCGTTGTTCGTCTTCGGGCACCGTTCCAGTTCCTCCGTGAAGCCGCGTCGGCCGCGCGGGGAAGCCCGGCGCGGACCAGACATGTAAGCCCGACGGCCTCTCCGGTCAAATGCGCGCGCCCGCCGGACGGGTGGTCGCCAACCCGCCTGCCCGGCTCCTCCGGCAGGCTGTCCCTCCGGCTGGCGGCGGGACCGTTCGGCACGATCCAGCCGCAAGGACGGCGGCGGCCCCTGAGGAGCCCCCCCCACTCACGCGCGTGAAGCCGCCGAACGGGGGGGCTTCCGACAGAAACCCCGGCATGGCGGGGCCCGGCCCGGCTGCAGGGGCCCTCCGCAACGTCGGCCGCGCCACGTGCCGACGGCGGCGCGGGGCGCGGCGCAACGGATCCTCCGAGGGCGCCGGTGAAGCGCTCTCGACATCCTTCCAGGCGGATCTCCAAGGCCAACAGCCAAGACCGTCGCGCCGGGTTTTGAAACCCGGCGCCATGTCTTTCAAGAACGCGACGCTAGCCGAGGTTCTTGGCCACGAAGTCCCAGTTGACGAGCTTGTCGAGGAACTCCTTCACGTAGTCGGCGCGGCGGTTCTGGTAGTCCAGGTAATAGGCGTGCTCCCAGACGTCCACGGTGAGCAGGGGCTTCTGGTTGTTGACGAGGGGGTTCATGGCGTTGGGCGTCTTGACCACCTTGAGCGTGCCGCCGTCGTCCACGAGCCAGGCCCAGCCGCTGGCGAACTGGGTCATGGCGGCCTCGGAGAAGGCCTTCTTGAACTCGTCGAGTCCGCCGAAGGCGGCCTTGAGGGCGTCGGCGAGCTTGCCCGCGGGCGCGCCGCCCCCGCCTTTCTTCATGCAGGAGAAGTAGAAGGTGTGGTTCCAGGCCTGAGCGGAGTTGTTGAAGAGGCCCACGCTGGCTGCGTCCTTGGAGGCGTCCAGGAACACGCGCTCCAGGGTGAGCCCTGCGGTGGGCTTGCCCTCCAGGGCCTTGTTCATGTTGTCGTAGTAGGCCTTGGCGTGCTTGCCGTAGTGGAAGGAGAGGGTGCGCGCGCTGATGACCGGTTCCAGGGCGTCTTCGGGGTAGGGCAGAGCCGGGAAGGGGAACACGGCGGCTCCTTGGGCGCTGGCCGCGCCCGGGAAAAGGGTTGCGGCGGCGGCCGTGGCGGCCGTGGCGGCGGCCAGGGCGTTGAACTGCCTGCGGGTGAGGAGTCCGTTGTCATCTGTGGTCATGGGGGCTCCTATGGGCCTGGTGTGGAATGGCCGTGGGGCTTCAGGCTTAAGGGTATCTGACCGCCTCGTGGAACGGTGTCAAGGGGGGGCCGGGGTACGGGGGGCGTGGTCAGGAGCGGGCGAGGAGGAAGATGCCGTAGGTGGCGCGCAGGTTGGGCAGCAGGCGCAGCACGAGTCCGCCCCGGGAGGCCGGGTCGGTCTTGACGGCCACGGCTTCGAGGATGGTGAAGCCGAAGCGGTTGCAGAAGCGGTGGAAGTCCCGAAAGGTGATGACGCGGATGTTGGGGGTGTCGTGCCAGTCGTAGGGCAGTTCCGGGGTGACGGGGGCGTTGCCCTGGAAGAAGAGCTGGCAGCGGTTGCGCCAGTGGGCGAAGTTGGGGAAGCTGACCACGGCGCGCTTGCCCACGCGCAGCATCTGGCGGATGAGGCCCAGGGGTTCGGCCACCTGCTGGAGGGTCTGGGAGAGCACGACGACGTCGAAGGCGTTGTCGGGGTAGTCGCGCACTTCTCCGGCCATGTCTCCCTGGAGGATGGAGACGCCCCGGCTGATGCCCGTCGCGGCCTTTTCCTCGTCCTGCTCCACGCCGAAGCCCTGCACGCCCTTTGTGTCGTGGAGGTGCTGGAGCAGTTCGCCCTGGCCGCAGCCCAGGTCGAGCACTTTGGATCCGGGGGCGATCCAGGAGGCCACGAGGTCGAGGTCGTAGCGGATCACGGGAGGCCCCTCCGGAGGTCGCGCCCGAGGTCTCGGCGCGTGCGTTCGAGGTGTCCGGCGACGAGCCCCGAAAGGCGCGGGCTGTCCAGGAGGAAGGCGTCGTGCCCCCACTGGGCCTCGATCTCGCAGAAGCTCACGTCGCGTCCGGCGCGCTTGAGGGCCTGGACCAGCTCGCGGGACTGGTAGGTGGGGTAGAGCCAGTCTGAGCTGAAGGAGACCACCAGGAAGCGGGTGTCGCCCCGGGAGAAGGCCTTGGTGAGGGAGCCCTGGCCGTGGGTGGCGCCCAGGTCGAAGTAGTCGGCGGCTCGGGTGATGTAGAGGAAGCTGTTGGCGTCGAAGCGCTCCACGAACTTCCGCCCCTGGTAGCGCAGGTAGGATTCCACCTGGAAGTCGGCGTCGAAGCTGAAGGAGAAGTCGGCGCGGTCCTGGAGCCCGCGTCCGAACTTGTGGCGCATGGCCTCGTCGGAGAGGTAGGTGATGTGGCCGATCATGCGGGCCACGGCCAGGCCGTGGGCGGGCTTGGGGCCGTGGTAGTAGTCTCCGCCGTTCCAGTCGGGGTCGGCAACGATGGCCTGGCGGGCCACCTCGTGGAAGGCGATGTGCAGGGCGGAGTGCTTGGCGGCGGTGGCCAGGGCGATGGCGGAGACCACGGTCTCGGGGTAGCGCGCGGCCCATTCGAGCACCTGCATGCCGCCCATGGAGCCGCCCACGGCGGCGAGCACGCGCTTCACGCCCAGGTGGTCCAGCAGGACCTTCTGGGCGCGCACCATGTCGCCGATGGTGAGCACGGGAAAGGCCAGCCCCCAGGGTCTGCCGGTCTCGGGGTTGAGGCTGGCGGGTCCGGTGGAGCCCATGCAGCCGCCGAGAACGTTGGAGCAGATCACGAAATGCCGGTTTGTGTCGATGCCCTTGCCCGGGCCGATCATCACTTCCCACCAGCCGGGCTTGGGGTCGGCCCCGTGGTAGACGCCCGCCGCGTGGGAGTCTCCCGTGAGGGCGTGGCAGACGAGCACGGCGTTGGCGCCGTCGGGGTCCAGGGCGCCGTAAGTCTCGTAGGCCAGTGTGACCGGGCCGATGGCCGCGCCGCTTTCCAGGACGAAGGGCTCGTCCTGGGCGAAGGTGAAGAAGCGTTTCTCCACCGCCCCCACGCCGGGGCCGCCGGGGGAGAGGTCGGCGTATTCGCTCATGGCCCGCTTGTTCTCACAGGCAGTGCGGCGAGTCCAGGGCCTGGGCCATGGCCCGGGAGAGTTCCTCCAGCAGGGCGCGGCTGGCCGGGACATCCAGGGCGCGGGCGGCGGACTCCAGCTCGGAGGCGGTGCGGGCCACCACCGGGGCGCAGACCACGGCGGCCATGCCCTTGAGTGTGTGGCAGAGATTGGCGGCGGCCTGGAGGTCCTGCCCGTCCAGGGCCTTGGCGATGGCCGAGAGGTCCGCGGGGCCGTTGCTCCTGAAAATGGCGAGCAACTCGGGGAGGCAGTCCTCAATTTCCGCGAAACGGCTGGCGCGCTCTTCCAGATCGAAGGGCGGACACGGTTCGCGGCTGGCGGGATACGGGCTTTCGTCCATTGTTCCGTGGCCTTGCCGGGTGCTCCGGCGTAGAGTGGTGCTCTCTGATAGGAAAGGCTTTATTCCCACAAGCCGTTTCGAATTTCAAGGCCATGCCCGGCGGGGCGGGTGACAGGCCCCCCGCTTTGCGGCTATGCCACGTGGATTCCAGCACGAGGTGCAGCCATGCGAAGCAAGCTCATGACCGGCGGGGTCGAGAAGGCCCCCCACCGCTCCCTTCTCCACGCCCTGGGCCTGACCCGCGAGGAGATCGACCGCCCCCTGGTGGGCGTGGTCAACTCCGCCAACGAGATCGTCCCCGGGCACATCCACCTGGACACCATCGCCACGGCCGTGAAGGCCGGGGTGCGCTCGGCCGGGGGCACGCCGCTCGAATTCCCGGTGATCGGGGTCTGCGACGGCCTGGCCATGAACCACGCGGGCATGCGCTTCTCGCTGCCCTCGCGCGAGATCATCGCCGATTCCATCGAGATCATGGCCACGGCGCACCCCTTCGACGCCCTGGTTTTCATCCCCAACTGCGACAAAACCGTTCCCGCCATGCTCATGGCCATGCTGCGCCTGGACATCCCCTCCATCCTGGTGTCGGGCGGCCCCATGCTGGCCGGGGCCTCGGCGGGCGGCCCCGTGGACCTCATCAGCGTCTTCGAGGCCGTGGGCCGCGTGCGCCGGGGCGAAATGGACGAGGCCCAGCTGGCCGACCTGGAGCTCAAGGCCTGCCCCGGCTGCGGCTCCTGCTCGGGCATGTTCACGGCCAACTCCATGAACTGCCTCTCGGAGTCCATCGGCCTGGCCCTGCCCGGCAACGGCACCATCCCCGCCGTGACCGCCGAGCGCGTGCGCCTGGCCAAGACCGCCGGGGCGCGCGTGATGGAGCTTCTCAGAAACAACGTGACGCCCCGCAAGATCGTCACCTCCGCCGCCGTGGCCAACGCCGTGACCATGGACATGGCCCTGGGCTGCTCCACAAACACCGTGCTCCACCTGCCCGCCATCTTCGCGGAGGCGGGCCTGGACCTCACCCTGGACATCTTCGACGCCGTGAGCGCGCGCACCCCCAACCTCTGCAAGCTCTCCCCGGCCGGACACCACCACATCGAAGACCTCCACCGCGCGGGCGGCATCCCCGCCGTGATGAACGCCCTGGCCAAACGCGGGCTCATCGACACCTCCGTGCTCACCGTCACGGGGGCCACCGTGGCCGAGAACCTCAAGGCCCTCACCCCCGACATTCGCGACCCGGACGTGATCCGCGACGCCGCCCCCTATTCGGAGCAGGGCGGCATCGCGGTGCTCAAGGGCTCGCTGGCCCCCGAGGGCGCGGTGGTGAAGCAGTCGGCCGTGGCCCCGGAGATGATGCGCCGCACCCTCACCGCCCGCTGCTTCGACTCCGAGGAGGAGGCCTACAAGGCCATCCTGGCCGGAGAGATCGTGCCCGGCCTGGCCGTGATCATCCGCTACGAAGGCCCCCAGGGCGGACCGGGCATGCGCGAGATGCTCTCGCCCACGGCGGCCATCATGGGCATGGGCCTGGGCTCGGACGTGGCGCTCATCACCGACGGGCGCTTCTCGGGCGGCACGCGCGGCCCGGCCATCGGCCACGTCTCCCCCGAGGCCGCCGAGGGCGGCCCTATCGGCCTGGCACGCGACGGCGACGTGGTGGAGATCGACATTCCGGCCCGCAGGATGGACCTCATGGTTTCCGAGGAGGAGTTGGCGGCGCGCCGCGCGGCCTTCAAGCCCGTGGAAAAGCCCCTGCCCTCCGGGCTTCTGCGCCGCTACGCGCGCAGCGTGAAGTCCGCCGCCCACGGCGCGGCCTACAAGGACTAGCACCCTTCCGCCCAAGGCTCGACCACGGCAAAACGCCCCAAACCACAACGCAAAGGCCCGGCGCGTCAAAGACGCGCCGGGCTTTCCAGTTTGACGACAAACCCCGAAACGGGTTTGTGGGAGCCGTTTACGGGCGGCAAAGCCGCCCTGCTCCAGGCTGCGCTTCGCGCAGGGCTGCTTCCAAAGCAGCAAAGGCCCGGCGCGCCTCTGGCGCGCCGGGCCTTCGACTTCCGCCCGCGCGGCGGTCTAACCGGCCTTCTTGGCCTGGGAATAGGCCGAAAAGGCCTTGTTCATGGAAGCCCCCAGCGAGGGGGCGGCCACGGCGGTCTGGTTGGTGAGCGGCACGGGGCCGCGCGAGGTCTGCGCCGGGGACGGGGCCTTGGGCGCGAACTCGGGAGTGTTGATCTGGGCAAAGGCGTCCCGGATGCCCGTGAGCACCCCGATCACTTCGTCCACGAGCTTCTGGTCCATGCGCATGTTGGCCATGAGCAGTTTGGTGGAACACAGCAGGTAGAGCTTGCGCAGGTTCTCGGCCAGCTCGCCGCCCTTCTGGGCGTTGAGGCTGCCCTGAAGCTCGGCGAGCACGTCCAGGGCCTTGGAGATGAGGATGCCCTTCTTGGCGTAGTCCTTGGCATCCATGCGCTCCTTGGCCTGTCGCAGGAACTTGAGCGCCCCGTCGAAGAGCATGATGAGCAGGTCCCCCTGTGTGGTGGTGGTGACCTGCGTCTGGAAATAGGCTTGCGCTGCCTTGTACATGGTGCGTCGCTCCTTGCTCCTAGGCCTTGGAAATCTGCGCGATCTGCGAGGAGAGCTGCCCCTGGATCTGGCTGTACTGCCCCAGGAGAGCGTCCAGCCGTGCGAACCGGTTGCGCATGTGCGTTTCCATGGCGGAGATGCGTCTGTTCTCGCTGTCTATCTTCTTTTGGATGTTGTCGGAAATGGTCACGTAGTTCTTCTGGAGGATGTTCAACGGACCCGTGTCGGCGTTGGTCAGGTCGGCCAGTTCGTCCACCAGTTCGGGGGCTTTGCCCAGGCGCAGGTAGACGTTGTGGCTGTAAGTGCCGTCGGTGAGGTCGTTGACGCGCACCACCATACCGGCCTCGTCCTGGCCCGACGCGCCGGTGATGTTGGCGGAGTTGGAGGCGAAGCTGGCCGCGTGCCCGTTGATGGTGGCCGAGGTGATCTTGCCGCCGGCCACGGTGTACTGCACGTTGTACTCCCCGGCCTTGGTGATGCCCTGGATATAGGACGAATAGGTGATCTGGGCCGAGTCGGTGTCGCCCGAATACTGGGCCGCGAAGATTTTGCCCACGGCCAGGGGGTCTGCCTCCAGGGCTTCCTTGAATTTGTCCTCGTCCAGGATGATCTGGCCGAAAGTGGCCGACCCTTCCACGGAGTCCGTGGAAAGCCCCAGCGGCGAAAGAGAGGTGTAGCGGTCCGTTGCGTCGTTGAAGCCGATGCCGGGCGCGGCGGTTATGTTCTGCATGATCGTGCCGATGATCTGCAGGCCGTAGTTGCCCGTGAGGATGGACCCCTCCTTGGTGTTGGAGTCGAACTTCGTCAGGTCGCGCACCTGTTTGCGCACGGTGTTCACCTGGTTTACGAAGGTACGCACGTTCTCCAGCACGGCGTCGGCGTCCGTTCCCACGGTGAGCGTGCCCGCTCCCGAGTTCTTGAGCGTGAGCGTGAGCCCCGTCACCACGTCGCTGATGGTGTTGCTGGCGCGCGAAATCCAGGCGTTGGAGAGCGGCCAGTTGTTGATCTTGATCTGGGCGTCCTGGTTGGCCTGGGTGATGTTGAAGGAACCGTTGCTGAAGCCCGGCAGGGAGGAGCTGGAGGCCACCACCAGGGAGGACGCCGCGCCGGTATCGAGCCCGCGCAGCTGCATGTAGTACTTGGTTCCGTCGTAAAGAACGCTTGCACGTACGCCATTGTTGGATGGATTGGCGTTGATGATCGCGGCAAGATCGTTGATGGTTGCGCTGGCAGGAACGGAATTCGAAATGGTGACGCCCTTATAGGTGTAATTGAAGCTTACCGCCGTCGCTTGCGAGTTGATGTCTTCCGTATTGGTGTTGTACCCTGTCCCGGTGACCATCATCTTGTTCTGCGCCAGCTGCTTCACCGTGTAGGTGTACGTGCCGGACTCGGCCTCGCCGCCCGCCGTGGCCGTGAGAGAGGAACTGTCCGTGGAATCGGCGGACTTCTTGAGGAACTCGTTCACGGTGTCCATGCCCTGCAGCGTGGTGCGCAGGGAGAGCATCTTGGAGTTGAGGTCCTTGAAGGCCGTGTTCTTGGTGAGCCAGGACTTCTGCCAGGTCTGGTAGGTCTTGACGCGGCTCTGCTCCACCTCCACCAGTTTCTTGATGAGGGTGTCGAAGTCCGTGCCGCTGCCCAGGCCCGCGAAATAGACCTGACCTGATGTGCTCGTTCCCGACGTGGCGTCGCCGATTGCCATGGCCGCACCCCTAGGTAAATTTTTCCCGGGCTTTCGCCGTGACCGGAAGCTAGCAAGCTTCGCGCCGTACCCGGAGCACCGGGCCGCGAAACCGGGGGTGCGGCTTCGCGTGCGGCGCGCGGACCCTGCCGCGCGGCCTTTCAAGCTGAAACGGCCGGGCCTCGCGGCCCGGCCGTTGGTTTCCCCTCTCCTTCCTGGTTCCCGGCTAGCCGAGGAGCTGCATGGCCATCTTGGGCAGGCTGTTTGCCTGCGAGAGCATGGCGATGGCGGACTGGGTGAGGATCTGCGAGCGCACGAAGCTGGTCATCTCCTCGGCCACGTCCACGTCCGAGATCTGCGACTCGGCGGCCTGCAGGTTTTCGGCCTGGATCTGC
>NZ_BLTE01000020.1 GCF_013019105.1 Fundidesulfovibrio magnetotacticus | reverse complement strand
GAGATATCCCGACAAGACAAATGGCTGGATTGGCCTGACGAATGTCCTGCTGTCGCAAGGCAAGCTGGATGAAGCCGAGGGCGTGGCGGGCAAGGCAAAGGCCCTGTTCCCGGAAGACTTTCCGGCCCTGGAAAGATTCGCGCACACGCTGCACCGCGGGGGGAAGCGCCGTGCCGCCGAAGAGGCTTACAAGCTCCTCATCAATCGATTTCCCGACAAGACACATGGCTGGATTGGCCTGACGAACCTCTTGCTGTCGCAAGACAAGCCGGATGAAGCCGAGAGCGTGGCGCTCAGGGCAAAAGTCCTGTTCCCAGACGACTTTCCGACCCTGGAAAGATGTGCGCACTTACGACATCGCAAAGGGATGTACCGTGATGCCGAAGTGGCCTACAGGACCCTTTCCGAACGTTATCCGGAAAAAGTCCAGGCCTGGACCGGACTGACAAACGCACTGCTGGTGCAGAACAAACTTGAAGAAGCAGAGAGTGTGGCAAGAAATGCTGCAGCCTTGTTTCCAAATGAGTTTTCTGCACTGGAAAGACACGCTCATTGCTGCCTGAGAAACAATAAATTCAACGACTCCAACAGAACGTACAGAAGTATCGACAGATTGCTCACGCTTCCCGCGCAATACCATGACTTCGCGTCCGCTCTAGAACATCTCGGCGAGCATGAAGAAGCAAAAAGAATCTACAAACTGGCATTAAATAAACTTGGAAACCATCCGATCCTGATCAATGGCTTCTCAAATTTCTTGTCACGCTCGGGCGACAACCAGTCACTGATGGATTTCATTGATGCAACATACTTTTGCTCGTCAAAAAAAACAGCACTCATCATCGGAAACTGCCAATCAATAGCAATGTCATCCATTCTTGAGTTACACGAAGAATTCACTTCAGAATATTCTATCATCAATTCCATCCCTCCGATACATGAAATGTCCATCGAGCTTCAACACTTTGTATCCGATATGCTTCTGCCGAGGATTGATTTGCTTGTCACCCAGGACCTCTTGAACCTACATTGTCCACTGAAAACCAACGTCGCAAAGGGCATTGCGCAGTCAACGATCGTCTTTCCAACATTTCATTTCACAGGGTATTTTCCGGACATGGTGACCCTGAAGACAGACGACGCCACCCCGAGGAACGCCCCCCTCACCAACTACCACTCGGCCCTGATCGTAACGTCCTATTTCGACGGAGTAACCCCGGAGGATTGCGCCAAGCGCCTGACATCCGGGGATTGGATCGAAAGAGGCTACAGAACCTATCTCTCCTCTCTGTTTGAGGAGCTATACCACAGGGAAAGGCATTGGGATGTCAAATTCACGGACAACCTCTACAAAAGTTACAAGAGTGGCATCTTGTTCCACACCTTTAACCACCCGAACGCATGCTTGCTTCACGACGCAGCCAACTCTCTCCTCGGCATTCTGGGGATGGGTAGATTGCCTCAGCACATTGTTAATGCAACATCAGATCGTCTCAATTACATTCAATGGCTCGTCAACGAGAAAATCAGGAACGAACTTTCACTAGTACAGAATGGAAGCGCCTGTTTTTCAATCTATAGCGCAAAAATATCCGCCGTAGACTTCGTCAGATCACACTACCAGCACTACGAAACCAACAGCTTAATTGTTGAGAAATGCATTGATATTTGTCGGAAAGCCATATTTTCTTGGCAAGAATAAGACACGATGCACGCCGAAATGGCAGATTGTCCCCACGCAACCAGACACGGAGTGTTCATCACGGGGACCCTGCTCACAGAACTCCAAATTTCCACACACACTTCGTCCCGAAACCGTTGCCCCCGGCTCCGGGAGTGCCCGACGCCGACCCCAGGGGGCCGGCGTCGCTTTCACAAGCGGTCGGTCAGTCCTTCCCGATGCTCACTTCCAGGTAGGCCGAGGAGTCCTTTCCCCTGTCGAAGAACAGGAGGTTGCTTCCTGCCCGGTCCTGGAACGGCGCGGCGTAGCCCGCGGTCTTGCCGTCCAGGTTGGCGGCGTAGTTGTCGTACTTTTTGGAGTCCGACTGGGCCTTGGAGAACACCAGCCCCTGGCCCACGGCGCTGTCGCCCGGGGAGACCGTCTTGCCGTCCGAGGTCTTGCCGCCCCACCAGTGGGCGCTGGAGAGCTTGCCGATCTCGGTTCCCCCGAGCTTTGTCGTGCTGCCCACGAAGCCCCAGTCCAGCCCGGCCAGCAGGTCGCCCACGATGTAGCCGTAGATGTCGTTGTTGATGCCGTTGAACGTCTTGCTCTTGCCGGTGTTGTCGTAGTTGCTCACCGTGTAGGAGGGGTTGGCCCCGTAGACGCCCGTGGCGGCGTTCAGGTCCGTGAAGTTGATGGTGATGGTGCTGCTCTTGATGCTGTCGCCGCTGCCGGTGATGGAGGCGTTGCCGGAACCGTCGAACGTCACGGTGAACTTGTACTGTTGCGCCTTGAGCGAGGCCTCGCTGGGCTTTTCCCCCACTCCGTTGAAGTAGTTCTCAAGGGTCGCCGTGGGCTTGTCGGCCTTGAGCCAGGACCAGTCGTGGTAGAGGCTGCCGTCGTTGTGGGGCGTGAGCACGCGCTTGAAGTCTCCCGAGAGAGAACTGCCGATGGACCCTTCCTTGTAGACCGCCGAGGTGGATGTCGCCGCGCTGGATGCCGCCTTGGCCAGGTCGGCGCCGCTCACGGTGGTCTTCTGGGGCGAATTGGTGGCGCTCTTGGAGGCGTTGACCGCCTCCATGCTCAGGGGGATCGAAAGATCGTCGATGTAGGAAAGGTCCACGTTGATCGTGCTGCCGGAGATGGTGGGCTCCAGGTACTGATACCGCGTGTTCCTGTTCTTGTCCGAACTGTTCCCGGGGTCCGGGAATCCGCCGGAATAGTCCATGGCGCTGCCGTAGCTGATGTAGATCCGTCCGCTGTTGAAGCTGTTCACCATCACGGCGGGCACATCGCTCGGCACGCCCACGCCGACGGATTTCGGCTTGTCCTTGTCCTTGGCGTTGTCCGTCAGCTGGGACATCGAATAGGAGGTGTTGGTCTTGAGCGTCTCCTTGCCGCCTGCATCGTCGTAGTACCATCCGTCGATGCTCCCCCCGTTGTTGAAGAAGGAGACGAACACCTTGTCCGGGTCCGCTCCCGAGGGGAGGTTGAACACGATGGGCACCTCCGGGCGAGCAACGCCTGTCGGAAGTGAAAACGCCAGGAAACACAACGCAATGGCACTCCATGATGGTTTGGGCATTGCCTTCCCCTTCTTCAGAATGGATCGCCGCACGTCTTCTTTGCCGCACGAACGGTTCGCGCTCTATTGCGTCATACGGAATCCCTGGGTAAATGCAACGGCGTTGTTCCGGGGAAATGCGGCACGCGGCCTGCGTGCCGCTAGATGCCCATGATGTTGTAGCCCGAATCCACGAACACGGTCTGCCCCGTGGTGCCCGAGGAGAGGTCCGAGGCCAGGTAGAGGGCGCAGCGGCCGATGTCCTCCAGGGTGATGTTGCGCCGCAGGGGGGACTTGTCCTCGATGGCCCCCAGGATGCTCCTGAAGCCCGGTATGGCCGCCGCCGCCATGGTGCGCACGGGGCCGGCGCTCAGGGCGTTCACGCGCACGCCGCGCGCCCCCAGGTCCACGGCCAGGTAGCGCACGCAGCACTCCAGACTGGCCTTGGCCACGCCCATGGCGTTGTAGTTGGCCACCACGCGGCCCGCGCCGTAGTAGCTCATGGTCATCACGGAGGCCTCGGGCGCGAAAAGCTCCTCGAAGGCCTTGCACAGGGCCACCAGCGAGAAGGCCGACACGTCCAGGGCCACGTGGAAGCCCTCGCGGCTGGTGTCGATGAAGCGGCCCGCCAGGTCCTCGCGGTTGGCGTAGGCGATGGAGTGCACCAGCACGTCCAGGCCGTCCCAGCGTCCGGCGATCTCCCGACGGATGCGCGCGATGTCCTCGTCGGAGGTGACGTTGCACTGCACCACGAAATCCGCCCCCAACTCCTCGGCGATGGGCAGGATGCGTTTGCGCACCGCGTCGCGCGAGTAGCTGAGCCCGATGCGGCAGCCCTGTTCCACGAAGGCCTTGGCGATGCCGTAGGCGATGCTGCGGTTGTTCACCACTCCGAAGATCAAGGCTCTTTTTCCGCTGAGCAGCATGGCGCTCACCTCCTGATGCGGTTCCCGAAAGACGGGTTTCCACCGCTCTAGCCCAAAACGAGCCGCGCTGCCAGACGTTCCCGCCCATGGACAGGGCGACGATCAGGCCGTAGCCGTTCCGGTCCGGCCTGAACGACCGCAAGAGCGCGACCGGGCTTCGGCCATCCACTCGGAGAGTCCGGCGCGCATCGCCAACTCCGTCGATTGTCTGAAAGGCGGCCCCTTGCCTTCCGGCCCTTTCGGCCGTTAGATTCCCTGGAGAACGGCGTCCGCGCGCGGGCGCGTCGCCCTCAGGGGCGGCCCTTGGTGCAGGCCCAGCGAGGCGGCGTCCGCGCGCGCATCAGGAGATGCGTCATGCGCGTGCACGGTCGATCAACATCATTCGGCTCCGGCGGGGAACAGCGCGGGCGCGAGCGCTCCGAGCGTTTCCGCAAGGCCCACAAGCCGGGCCAGAAGGTGCGCGGCACGGTGGTGGAATGGCAGGGCGAGGGTCTGGCCTGGGTGGAGATCGACGGCCACCGGCTGCTGGCCCAGGTGTCGCCCGATTCCCGCCTGGGGCGGGAGCGGGGCTTCCTGATCGTGAGCCTCGCGCCCGACATCGTGCTGCGCGAGCTTCCGGCCCGCACGTCGGGGCTGGACGTGGTGGTCTAGCCGTGACCATCATGATCGGCACGCCCTGCTACGACGGCAAGGTCACCCTGGCCTACATGCGCTCCGTGCTGGGGCTCCTGGACGCCCTGGCTGGGGCCGGGGTGCAGGCCTCCTTCCAGACGCCCTCCCACGAGAGCCTGGTGACCCGCGCGCGCAACCACGTGGCCAACGCCTTCCTGCGCGACGCGGAGTGCTCCCACCTGCTCTTCATCGACGCCGACATCGGCTTCGAGCCCGAGACGGCCCTGCGCTACCTCAAGGCCGACCGCGACGTGGTCTGCGGCATCTACCCGGTGAAGCACCTGGACGTGGGGAAGCTCCGGCGCATGCCCCGGGGGCTGCCAGATGCCCAGGCCGAGGCGGCGTCCCTAAAGTATACCGTGAAGTTCAAGCCCGGCTGCAAGGTGGACGCCCTGGGGTTGGTGGAGGTGGAGTACGGCTCCACGGGGTTCATGCTCATCCGGCGCGGCGTGCTGGAGCGTATGAGCCGGGCCTACCCGGAACTGATCTACCGCAACAGCTACGTGAACGCCTCGCGCGACGACGTGGACAACCACGCCTTCTTCGACACCATGATAGACCCCGACACGCGCGACTACCTCCCCGAGGACTACGCCTTCTGCAAGCGCTGGACTGCCCTGGGCGGAACCATCCACGCCGACGTGGCCAGCCGCTTCACCCACCTGGGCGGCCACGCCTACGAGGGGGACTTCCCGGCGTATCTCACCAACCTGGGCGCGGACGAGGCGGAGTGACGCAGCCGCACGAGCCGCCCTCCGCCTCCGGGCCGCGCCGGTATTTCACGGGCATGACCTTCGGGGCGTTCGCTCGCGCCTTCGTCCTGGTGCAGTTGGCATCCTGGATCACGCCGCTGGGGGTGGCCTGCTTCGCGGCGCTCAACGAGGCCCTGGGGTTTGCCACGAACTTCGAGGACATCCTGCTCGGCGGCTTCATCCTGAACGTGGCGGTGGCGTTCCCGGCCCTGGTCATCGCGCAGTACAGGGCCGTGGCCAGGGGCTGGGACGGCTTCGGCCTGCTGGTGCTGGCCCACGTGCTCAACTGGGCCGTCTTTCTCGGTTGCTGGGTCCCCCTGGTTCGCTGGCTGCTGCCCGAACGAACCGACGCCGTTGCCTGGATCGGCGCGGCGGCGTTCGCGCTGTGGACCGTGATCCTCGCGCGCAGCCCCGGCTATGTCCCGCCGGGCAAGCGCCAGGTTCTGAAACAGAAGGACCGTCAGCCGGAGCCCTGACGCGGGCAGCCCCCCTTGTACCGGGCTTCTCCGTGCCGGTCCGCCTGTCGCGCCCAAGGAAAAAGGCCCGACGCGCTTGGCGCGTCGGGCCTTGAGCAAGCTTGACCGGGCGATCGCCCTAGAACGGCACGTCGTCCATGCCCGAGGCCTCGGAAGGGAAGGCCGGGGCCATGTCCTCCTCGCGGGGCTGCTGGCGCTGGCCGCCCTGGCGTCCGCCGCCCTGAGCGCGGTTGCCCTGCTGCTGGGGCGCGCCGCCGCCGCGCCGCTCGCCGCCCTGGCCGCCGCCGTAGCCGCCCTGCTGCCCCCCGCCGTAGCCGCCGTAGCCGCCTTCGGAAGGCGCGTTGTCCACGCCGCCGCCCTTGTTGGAATCAAGGAACTGCACGGTGTGGCCCGGCGCGGTGACGATCACTTCCGTGAAATACTTCTTCTGCCCCTGCTGGTCTTCCCAGGAGCGAGTGCGCAGGGTTCCTTCCACATAGATCAGGCGGCCCTTGCTCAGGTAGTTGCCGCAGAACTCGGCCGAGCGGCCGTAGACCTTCACCGTGTGCCATTCGGTGGCCTCGACCTTCTCGCCGTCCTTGTTCTTGTAGGATTCGGAGGTGGCCAGGCGCAACTCCGCCACAGGCTGTCCGGAAGGGAGATAGGTCAGCTTGGGGTCCTGCCCGAGCCTGCCGATGAGGATCACCTTGTTCACGTTGCCGGCCATGCTCCCTCCAGGGGGTATCGCGCGCGAAGCCGCGTCGCGTCGTGTGTTCGTGCGTTGACCGCGCGGGCTCGCCCGCAGCTCGATCATCCGGTCGATATCGTGCGCGCGGGATGTCGCGCGCCACGGCCTCTTCTAGCGGTAACCGGCCTGGTCTTCAAGATCGTCCAGAGCCTCTTCGATCTCCTCGCTCAGGCGCTGGGCGGCCTCGGGCTTCCAGGCGGCCAGGGCCTCGTTGAAGCGCTCCACGAGGGACTCGGCCTTGGCCAGGCCCGGCGCCACGCGTTCGGCCACGTTCGGGGAGACCTCCCCGGCGGCGAGACGCGCGCGCAGGGTGTCCACCAGTTCCAGCACGCCGCGCCGGGCGGGAGCGTAGTCGTGACCCGGCGGATAGGCCAGGTGGGAGAGGATGGGCCAGGCGTCGTCCACCTTGCCGGGGTCCGTGGTGGCGGCGCTCACGCGCACCTGGAGCAGCTTGCCCATCTGTGACCTCCTGGGGTTCTCCGGTTGAGGAATCGACCGCCGCCCCGCCAGACCCGAGGGACGCCGCCCCCGTGAGAACCCGGGAAGGCAAGCCCGGGCCCCGAGGAGGCTGAACGGGCCCTTCCCTACTCCTGCTCTTCCCAGTCGGACTGGACGCGGTTCACCACGTCCTGGATGACGCCCATCTGGTCTTCCGGGCAGACGCTGATGAGCGGCGCTCCGGCGTCCACGTTCTGGTCGTGGGAGAAGTAGACGTCGTAGATGATGCCCTCGGGGCCGGAGTAGTTCAGGGGCTTCTCGCGCTTCATGCGCGAGACGATGAAGAGGTCCATGCCGTCCTTGACGCGGATGGAGCGGCAGCCCGACACCTTGACCTTCTTGTCCACGTCCGGGGCGAAGTAATACTTGGCGCGCTCCGGGGCCTCGAAGAGGTGGAGCACCTGTTTGAGGATGGCCTGGGTGACCTCCTCCTTGGTGAGGAAGTGGCGCAACACCAAAAGCGGCGTGCCCGCTTCGACGAACCGGCCGTCCAGGTGGGAGTGCACCTCGCGCACCTGTCCCTTGCGCTGGCAGTGGATGGGCTTGGCGTTGCGCTCGCGGGTCACGGTGGCCAGGAGGGTTCCGGGCTTCTCGCGCCACGTGCCCGAGGGGCCCAGCACGCGGGTCTCTCCGGCGGTGGTCTTGAAGGAGACCACGCCGCAGTGCGGCGCGCAGACCACGGCCTCCTCGTAGGGGGAGGCCTTGAACTGTTCGAGGATGGCTTTCACGTCCTTCACGGCGGTCCCCTTAGCGGTAGTAGAGGTTGCGGCCGCCGATGGTCTGGAAGGCCTGCACCAGGTTGTTGCGGATTTCCCTGCGGTCCCAGATGCCCTGGATGTGGCCGCGCGCCAGGGCGTTGTAGGCCAGGTGGTAGTCCGGGGGGATGTCCGTTCCAGTGGTCTCCTTGATCACGCCGGGGCCGGCGAAGCCGATGTTGGCCGAGCGCACGGAGAACTGGTAGGGCGAGCAGCCCAGGAAGCTGGCCACGGGTCCGGCGTAGGAGTTGGTGTCGTAGAGCACCATGTAGAGCCCGCCCGCCTCGATGTAGCGGCGCACGGCCATGGTCACGCGGGGCATCTGGATGACGCCGTTGGTGCCCTCCTGGATGCGGATGCCCGCGGTTCCGTGCACGTAGGCCAGGAAGGGATAGTGCTTCTTGCGCGCGCGGGAGAGCGCCCGGATGAACTTCTCGCCCTCGGCCGCGCCCACCGTGCCGCCCCGGAAGGGCGCCGCCAGCAGGCCCACCACCACCTTGATGCCCTCGATGGAGGCCTCGTAGGTGATGCAGGAGCTTTTGAGCTTGAGCTTCTTCTTGGCGTCGTCGAGCTTCTGGTCGAAGCCGGGGTAGTCCAGGGGATTGGCGGCCTCCACCTCGGCGTTGAACTCGGAGACGGAGTCGCGGTCCAGCACGTTGTGGGTGAACCACTGGTATTCCATGGGAAAGTGGTGCCCGCAGTACTGGCAGACCCCGGCGAAGTCCCCGAAGAGGTCCGGGGCCCAGAGGTCCAGGCAGCCGTGGGTGGCGGCGTTGGGGCAGGTGACGGCCTTGTCTTCGCGGGTCTTGGGGCTCACGTAGACGCTGTTGCCGTCGCCGTCCAGGCAGATGCCGTCCTCGGCGCAGGAGAGCTCGGTGAGCTTCTGGATGGTCTGGGTGTCCACCTTGCGCGCCCCGCCGGTGGAGCGGAAGGGCCGCAGGAGCTTGTTGGCCACCAGGCGCACCTCGGCCTCGGCCTCCTCGCGCAGCTGCTGGAGCTTGGTCCCGTAGGCGCGCAGGAACTCGTAGCGCAGGTAGGAATAGGTGGACCAGGAGAGCTGGCGCAGCGATTCGGCCATGCGCCGCGACACGGGCGTCTTGTCCTGGTAGGCCTGCTGGGCCATGTCGCGGAACTTGCGGTAGCGCCGCCAGACCAGGCGTTCGGCCGCGCTCTCGTCCAGGGACCAGCGCACGAAGAAGGCTTCCGCGTCGGCCAGGTGGGCCTTCTTGCGGCGCTTCACGGCCATGGCGCGGATGAAGTTCATGCCCTTCACGGAGAGGAAGGCCTCGTCGGTGGCGAGCATCATCTCCTGGCGCAGGCGCTTGAAGAAGTCGTAGTGGTGGGGGCGCGCGCCCAGGGAGGGCTCCTGGATCACGCGGTCCACGTAGCCCATGCGCAGGTTGTCCGCGCCGGTGATATTGAGCCGCGAGGCCACCTCTTCGATGAGTTCCACCGGAGCGCGCTGGCCCTGGCGAATGCCCGACTCGATGGCCGCAGCGCCCTCGGGCGAGATGACCGAGTAGTAGCCGTGGGAGAGCATGAGCCGGGTGTCGGCCAGGGCGATGGCCTCGGCCCCGCCGGAGCCTCCTTCGGAGATGCAGGCGATCACGGGCACGCGCAGGGCGGCCATCTCGTAGAGGTTGCGGGCGATCTGCTGGGCCGCGCCGGGGTAGTCCTCCACGGGGAAGGCCCCGGGGGTGAAGACGTAGGTATGGATGGGGATGTTCTCGGTCTCGGCCACCTTCATGTACTGCAACGCCTTGGCGTTGCCCCAGGGCTTCACGGAGCCGCCGTTGCGGAACTCCTGGCCGTGGCCCTTCTCCTGGCCGATGACCATGACGGGCTGGTTGTGCACCTTGTCGCCCTGGCGGCGGGTGATGTAGGCCCGCGCGATGACCATGGAGGGGTCGATGGAGTACTCGTCCTGCCCGCCGATCTCGGTGTAGTTGTCGTAGCAGAACTCGAGGATGTCCTTGAGCGTGATGCGCTGGGGGTGGCGCACGATGCGCACGCGGTCCATGGGGGTGAGCTCGGGGTCGAGCTTCTGCTCCACGAAGCCGAAGAGGTCCTCCAGCTGGGCCAGGAGCTTCACCTTGTCGGAGAGCTTGGCGTCCTGCTCGCCGGAGCGCAGCCCGGCCAGCTTGGCGGAGAGGAGGGCCACGTCCTCGGGACGGCGCGTCCCGAAGACATCCTGGATGTACTGGAGCCTGGCTTCAAGCTCCTGGATGCTTTTTTCGATGTCCATGGGTTGGTTTTCTCGGGTGTCTGGCCCGTCGGCCTAGAACACCAGGATGTCGCGGGTTTTCTCCCGCAGGAAAGCGATGTTGGACTTCATGGGAGCCCCTGCCTGGTCCTGCCCTTCGAGCGTGAGGTCGTCGAGGTACTTCACGCCCCTGGTCTTGGCCTCTTCGAGGTCCTTGCCCCAGATGATGGCCAGGGCGAGGTTGGGGTCGAACTCGGTGGGGATGTCGTAGGGCTTGTCCCGGGGGATCTGCGAGTGCAGCTCGGCCCAGGAGAAGGCCGGGGGGCCGAAGCGGTCGATGCGGCCCACCCAGGGGGTGAAGCGGTTGGCGGGGTCTTCGGCGATGATGCGGTATTCGATGCCGATGCCCTCGAAGGTGATGTCGTCCTGGGTGAAGCCCATGGGGTCGCCCAGGCCCATGCGGATCTGCTCGCGGATGATGTCCACGCCGGGCTTGCCCTTGATGCGGGCGATGGCGGCGGAGACGCCGTTTTCCACCTGGATGCGGGTGTTCACTTCCATCAGGAAGGGCTGGCCCGCCGGGGTGACGATCCATTCCCAGGTGCCCACGTTGTCGTAGCCCACCTCGCGGGCGATGGAGAGCGAGTGAGCGGTGATGTCCGCGAGCACCTTGGCGGCGTCGAAGGAGTACTTCACCTGGTCCGGCGCGAAGCCGGGGGCGATCTCCACGCGCTTCTGGCGTCCGGTGGACTGGATGGTGCAGTTGCGGGTGCCGAAGTGGGCCACGTTGCCGTGGCGGTCGGCGGCGATCTGCACTTCCAGGTGGTTGAAGGTGAGGATGCGCTGCTCGATGAGCACGCCCTCGTCGTGGAACTGGCGCTTGGAGTAGTTGCGGATGCGCCGGTAGACGGTCTTGAAGTGGTCCAGGTTCTGGACCTCCTCGATGCCCATGCCGCCGCCGCCCGCCGAGGCCTTCACCAGCACGCGGGCGTTGTCGATGCCCTGCTCGGCCTGGAAGCGGAAGAGGGAGTCCGCGATCTCCTCGGCTTCCAGCTCGTCGTAGACGGGGCGGTCGGAGCCGGGCACGGTGGGCACGCCCAGGGAGCGCGCCAGGCGTTTGGTGTTGATCTTGTCGCCCAGGGTGCGGATCACGTTCCAGCTGGGGCCGATCCAGATCATGGGGCGCGTGCGTTCGCTCACGCGCCGGGCGAACCGGTAGTCTTCGGCGAAATAGCCGTAGCCGGGGTGCACGGCGGTGGCCATGGCGTGGTCGGCCACGGCCATGAGCTCGTTGGCGTCGTGGTAGGAACTGATGCGCACGGCCTCGCCGCCCAGTTCGCGGGCCATGGACACGTGCCCGGAGGCGTGGTCTTCCCGGGTGAAGACGCAAACAAAATCCAGGCCCAGTTTGCGGCAGGCCTGGATGATTCGCTGGGCGATCTCGCCCCGGTTCGCCACCAGCACCTTATGTTTGGTTGTCGTCGTCAATGTGGCTCCCGCCGGTTTTCTGCTTCGCGATGAGATACTTTTGGACCTCGAGCACCAGCTTGTCCAGGTGCTCTTCCTGTCGCCGGGTCAGGTCCAGGAACTTGAGTCCCGCCACGGTGTCCTTGCGCCGGGCGACCTGGGCCTTGAGGCTCCTGATGAGGGGACGCCCCCTGAGCAGGATGTCCAGGACCAGTTCCGCCTGCTCCGCGAGCGCGCCGCCAGGGTCGTCCAGGGAGACGCCCCCGGCGCTTATGTCGTGCACGGGGAAGGATTGCTCCAGTGGGAGCGTCCAGGCCGCCATGTCCGGGAAACGAGCGCGAAAGGTCTGGCGATTGGCTTCCTTTTCGGCCTCGTAGGTGAACATCAGGTCGTTCTTCATCCCTCAACCTGCACTTCCATTACGAAATCCAGGCGGCGGTTTCTGGCCCGGTTCGCCTCGCTCGTGTTGGGGAGCAGCGGTTCTAAATCAGCTAACCCGGTGGATGTCAACCTGTTCGCGGGCACGCCCTGGGACAGGAGGAAACGCAGGGCCGACACGGCCTGGAGGGAGGAAACCTCCCAGTTGTTGCGCAGGCGCGCCTGGGGGGGCGGCGGGGTGTCGTCGGTGAAGCCCTTGATGTGCACGCGCTGGTCCGGATGGCGGGCCAGGAAATCCTTGACCAGGAGCAGGCGCTGCTTCCCCGCGTTGGTGAGCTGCGTCACGTCGTTGGCCTCGAACATGCCGTCGGAGGGCACGGAAACGGTCATGCGCGAGCCCTGGAGCGTGGTCTTGAAGGTGGTTTCGCCGCGCCCCTGGAAGTAGGCGGTGAGGTCCTGGTAGACTTGGCGCTGGCGCATGATGAGCTGCTCGCGCAGGCTCAGCTGTTCGAGCACCTTCTCCTCCATGGACTGCGCGCCGGGGGTCTTCTTGTTGGGGGCCTTCTCGGACTTGAGCCGCTGGCGCACGCTCTCCAGGGTCTCCGAGACGTTCTCGGGTTTGAGGGTGGCCAGGGAGAAGAGAAAGATGAAGAAGCACAGCAGCAGCATGGACATGTCCGCCATGGTTATCTGCCACACCTGGGGGATGTCCTCGTGTTCGTCTTCTTCCTCAAGGCGGCCCTGGTCATCTGCCAACGGTGCGCTCCTTGGGCGGCACGAACGAGGAGAGCTTGTCGCGCACGAGCAGGGGGTTGTTGTTCTGCAGGATGCAGCGCGCGCCCTCGAAGATGATCTCCAGGTTGAGCACTTCCTGGTAGGTGCGCGCGCGCAGCTTGGCGGCCACGGGCAGGAAGAACAGGTTGGACAAAAGCGCACCGTAGAACGTGGTGAGCAGGGCCACGGCCATGGCCGGTCCCAGGCTCTTGGGGTCGTTCAGGCGTCCCAGCATCTGCACCAGACCTATGAGCGTGCCGATGAGCCCGAAGGCCGGGGAGAACGTGCCCAGGGACTTGAACACCGTCTCGCCGATCTGGTGGCGGCGCTTGAGGGAGTGGATCTCGATGCGCAGGGTGTCGTGGATCAGCTGCGGCCCGGCGCTGTCGGCGATGAGCTTGCAGGCCTTCTTGAGCACCACGTTGTCCGTGCGGATGTTCTCCAGGGCGAGCAGGCCCTCGCGCCGCGAGATTTCCGCGATGCGCACCATGACGTTCACCACTTCCTGGGCCGTCACCTTGCGCGAGGAGAATATCTTGAAGAAGGCGTTGAAGGCCTGTAGCACTTCCTCGATGGGGTGGCTCACGCAGAGCGCGGCCGTGGTTCCTCCGAGCACGATCATGGCGCTGGGGCCGTCGAGAAACTGGAGGAACGAGCCCCCCATGATGATGGCGCCCACCACCAGGCCCAGGCCCGTGGTCAGCCCCAGAAGCGTCGCGAAATCCATCAGGTCACCTCTACTTCCCCGACCCCAACCCGCAAGGCCAGACTCACATGCAGGAACGCGACACGGCGCAGGAACGCACCACGGCTGAGAACGCAGCGGCCTTCCTTCGCGCCAGACTCCCGGAAGGCTTCCGGCCCAGGGCGGCCCTGGTGCTGGGCACGGGGCTGGGCCGAGCGGCCCCGTCCCTGGAAATTCTCGACCGGCTGGACTATCGGGACATCCCGGGCTTCCCCCGCTCCACCGTGCCGGGGCATGCGGGGCAGCTCCTGGCCGCGCGCCTGGCCGGGACCCGCGTGCTCGTCTGGAGCGGTCGTTTCCACCTTTACGAGGGCTACACCCCGGCCCAGGTGTGCCTGGGGGTGCGCGTTTCGGCCCTTTTGGGGGCCGGCGTCCTGGTGGCGGCCAACGCGGCGGGCTCTCTCAACCCGCTCCATAAAATAAAGGAGTTACTGGTCATCTCCGACCATGTCAATCTGACGGGCCTAAGCCCCCTCACCGGCCCCAACGTGGACGCCTGGGGGCCGCGTTTCCCGGACATGAGCCGGGCCTACAGCGCGCGCCTGGCCGAGGCGGCCGGGCGGGCCGCCCTGCGCCTGGGCCTCCGCCTGGAGCGCGGCGTCTACGCGGGCGTGGTCGGCCCCCAGCTGGAGACCCCGGCCGAGACGCGCATGCTGCGCCTGCTCGGGGCCGACGCCGTGGGCATGTCCACGGTGCAGGAGGTCATCGCGGCGCGCCACATGGGCCTGGAGGTGCTGGGCCTCTCCTGCCTGGTGAACCAGAACCTGCCCGACTGCATGGCGGAGGTGACCCTGGAGTGCGTGCTGGACGCCGCCTCCGAGGCCTGCGTCAAGCTCTGGCGGCTCCTGGAGGCCGTGGCCCCGGAGTTGTAGAGCCGCCTTGCGGCCCTGCCCCCTGGCTGGGAGCGCGGACCGACCGATCGGAAGACGATCGGTCCGCGCTCCCAGCCAGGGGGCAGGCCCGAACGACGGTGATACCGGCGCACGCGGGCCGGGCGTAACGGCCTTGTATCCCGCGCCCGCCCTACTCCCGCACCCCGATGAGCCCCCGCCGGCCCAGTTCCCGCAGGAAGGCCGCCACGGAGAGTTCGGCCTCGCGGGCGGGCACGCCGTAGCGCTCGCCCAGGGCCAGGGCCATATCCTTCACCGTGCGCTCGCCGTCGATCAAATCCCAGCAGAACGTGCCCAGCTCGTCCAGCTCCAGCTTTTTTTGCAGGGGCCTGCCGTCCCAGGCCCCCATGCGCCGGGCAAGGCCCGCGAACCACGGCCTGTAGGCCGAAAGGTACGTCAGGCGCGCCAGGCCGCCTTCCAGGCGTTCCTCGCGCACCATGCGGTTGCGCGCCGGTCGCATGGCCAGGCGCTCCTCGCGCCCCGGCTCCTCGGGGGCGGGCGGCGGGGGCTTACGTTTCCAGGGCCACATACCTGCCGCACACCTCCTCCAACTCCTCGCGGGTCATCCCGCGGCGCGTGCGCGCGGCCAGCGCCAGGATGCGCGAGCGGTCCGCCCGCCAGACCACGCCCGACACCGGACGGGCCGCCTCGAAACATCGCGCCAGCAACGGCCCCGCCAGACGGGTGAAGACACCCGGCGCGGCCTCGCTCCAGAACGCCGCCGGGCTGCCCTCCAGATATCCCGGCCTGAAGCCCCCGCGACCGCCGAAGGTCTGGGACAGAACCTTCCCGGCCCAACCGTCCAGGGACTGGCCCCGCAGGATTGCCTCGGCCGGGGCGAAGCGGTGGAACTCCACGGTCTCGCCGCGCCCGGCGAACGCGAGGCGGTAGTGCCCAAGCTTGAGGTCGAAGGCCTTCAGACGCAGGCCCGCCGGGGCCTCCCCGGCCACGTCGTAGAGGCGGAAGGTCCCCGGAGGAAGGCCCTTCACGGAGGCGAGAGCCTGCGTCCACGGCAGGGCGGGCTCCCCCTCCCGGGCGTGGGGGGCGGCCAGCACCGCGAGGCCCGCTCCGGGCGGGGCGAAGAACACGGCGTCCGGCCCCCTGCCCGAACCCGTGCGGCAGGCCCAGGCCCAGGCCCCCTCCCCCATCGCGCGCAGCGAAGCCTCCAGCACCCCGGCGGGGCGCTCCTCGCGCGCGAGCACTCCGCGCCGGGCCAGGCGCTTCAGGGCCTTTTCAGGGACGGCCCCGGGCCTCAGGGGCTGCCAGCGCAGGGTGAGCCGGGGCCCCGAGCCGTCCTCCAGGCGCAGATAGCCCAGGCCAACGCGGGCGGGCTCCCACGCGGCGGGGACCGTAAGGCCCAGCCCGTCCCAGGCGATCTCCCGGAGAGCGTTCATGCGATCACGACGTGGGTCACGTCCGGCGGACAGGCCAGGCGCACCGGCAGCCCGGCATAGCCCAGGCCCGCCGAGACGACCATGCGCCTGCCGTCCACGGTGCCCAGGCCCGGTCCGATGCGACGGTCGGCCTGGTTGATGGCCGCGCCGATCACGGGAAGGCGCAGCTGGCCGCCGTGGGTGTGGCCCGAGAGGGTGAGCCACGGGGCCAGGCCCTCGGGGGCGGCCAGGGCCATCTGGGGATTGTGGGCCAGCATGAGTGTGGTGGCGGGGTCCTGGCCCTCCAGGCAGCGCCAGGAGCGTTCGGGCTCGTAGGCGTCGCGCAGGCCCGCCAGGGTGAAGCGTCCCCAGGGACCGGCCAGGGGCACGGACTCGCCGCGCAGCACTCGCGCCCCGCACACGGACAGGAAGCGCGCCACGCGCCCGCCGTCCACGTAGATGTCGTGGTTGCCCAGCACCGCGAAGACGGGGGCGACGCGCGCCAGTTCGCGCAGGAAATGCTCGGTTTCGGCCAGGTGCTCCAGCTCGTACTCCACCAGGTCGCCGCCGAAGAGCACGGCGTCGGGAGCGAAGGCCTCCACGTGGCGCAGGGCCTGCGCCAAGTGCGCCTGGGGCAGGAAGAACCCGGCGTGGAGGTCCGTGACCATGCTCAGGCGCAGCTCGCGGCCCCGGTGGGCCTCGGGATGGCGCTCCAGCCGGATCCTGCGTTCTTCCACCACGGCTTCCCCGGCGGAGGTTTCGGCCAGGGCCTTGGTGCAGGCGGCCCCCGCGCAGGCCAGAAGCCCCCCGGCCAGCAGGCGGCGGCGCGCGGGCAGATGCGAAGCGGCGGCGCGGCCCAGGGAGATCTTCAGGGCCAGGCCCAGGGTGAGGGCCGCGAAGCACGCCAGCACGCACAGATAGTAGATGAGCAGGTATTTGGCGTGGGCCGCGCGCACCAGCGGGAAAAAGCACGCCGCGCCCAGGGCCGAGGCGATCCAGGCCGCCAGCCAGATGCGGAGCGCCGGGGCGCCCAGGGCCGCGCGATGGCGGCGCAAAAGCCAGAAGCCCCCGAACACGGCCGCCAGGGCCGCCGGGAGGAAGAGGAGAGCGAGGGGGTGGACGCCGCGAAAGCCGAGCAGGGTCATGGAGCAACCTCGAAGGGGGTCACGCGGCCTCTCTGACAGACTTGGCCACGGCTGTAAACAGCCGCCCCACCCGCCCATGGAAAGAACCGATTCGGGCAGCCTGTTCAAAAAACTCGCTGGCAAGGCGCTGGGAAAAGCCAAGCCCGAAGCGTAGTCCCCCTACGTGAGGGTTTGGTTTTTTCCAGCAACGCGGCCAGCGAGGATTTTTCAGCAGGCTGCTATCCGCCGCCGCGCAGGGCCTCGATGGGGTCCAGGGCGGCCGCGCCGCGCGCGGGCTTGAGCCCGAAGATCAGGGCGATGGCCAGGGCCGAGGCCAGGCCCAGGGCGAAGAGCTTGCCCGAGAGGCGGATCTCCAGCACCCCCAGGCCCGCCAGGAGCTGTCCCATGGCCACGCCCAGGGCGATGCCCACGATGGCCCCGATCAGCGTGAGCAGCACCGCCTCGGCCAGGAACTGCACCGTGATGGCCGTGGAGGTGGCCCCCAGGGCCTTCTTGAGCCCGATCTCCTCGCGCCGCTCGCTTACCGAGAGGAAGAGCAGGTTGGCCAACACGAAGCCGCCCACCAGCATGGCCGCCCCGGCCGTGATGCCCAGGAAGACCATGATGCCCCCGGTGATCATGCTCAGGAACTTGAGCACCTCGCTGGCGGAGATGATGGAGAAGTCGTCCGGGTCCTCGGGGCGCAGGCCGTGGTTGTGGCGCAGGAGCGAGCGCAGGCCGTCGATGTGGGAGTCCATGAACTCGGGTTCGAGGAACTTCACGCGCAGGGCGCGGAAGTAGTTGCGCTCCAGGTGGAAGCGCTGGGTCAGCGTGGAGATGGGCATGATGAGGCGGTCGTCCACGGAGCTTCCGCCGCCGCCGGGCGCGAAGCCCCTGTAGGAGAGCCTGCCCACCACCTGCACGGGCAGGTCCTGCACGAGGATCACCTTGCCTATGGGCGATTCGTCCCCGAAGAGTTCGCGCGCGGGGTTGTCGCCGATGAGGCAGACCTTGGCCGAGTGCTTCACGTCCTCCTCGGAGAGATCGCGCCCTTCGGCCAGGGGCCAGTTCCAGGCCTGGGCGTAGTCGCCCGTGGCCCCGACAACCACGGGGGTGACCATGTTGCGGTTGCCGTTGCGCAGGGTCAACTGGGCCTTGGAGCGCATGGGCACCACCAGGTAGGCCCCGGGCAGGGAGCGTTCGATGGAGAGGGCGTCTGCCCAGGTGAGGGTGAGGGTGCGCTGCCCCACGGCGCGCGTCTCAATGTTTCCGCCGAAGATGAGCACTGCGTCGGGGCCGAACCATTCCACGATTTCCAGGGTCTTGCGGCGCGCGCCGTCCACCGAGGCGATGATGATGGTGAGCGCCGCGATGCCCAGGGCCACGGCCAGGATCACGAAGACGGAGCGCAGCTTGAAGGCCCACAAAGCGCCCCAGGCCATGCCCAGCACGCGCCGGAGGCGCGCGGCCCGGGCCAGGGCCTCACTCGATGCGGCCGTCGAGAACCAGGACGCGGCGCTTGGCATGGCTGGCGGTCTCCTCGTCGTGGGTGACCACGACGATGGTCTTGCCCTGGGCGTTCACCTGGGCCAGAAGGGCCATGATCTCTGCCGAGGTGGCGGAGTCGAGCTGGCCGGTGGGTTCGTCGGCAAGGATGAGGTCCGGGTCGTTGAGCAGGCTGCGGGCCAGGGCCACGCGCTGCTGCTGGCCGCCGGAGAGCTGGGAGGGCTTGTGGCGCATGCGGTCGCCCAGGCCCACCTGCTCCAGGAGGTGCGCGGCGCGCTCCCGGAGTTCGTGGCCGGGCCTGTCGCCGTAGAGCCCGGGCAGGAGCACGTTGTCCAGGGCCGAGGCGTAGGGGATCAGGTAGAAGCTCTGGAACACGAAGCCGATGAGCCGGTTGCGCAGGCCCGAGAGGGCGTCGTCGTCCAGCTGGGAGACGTCCTGCCCGCGCAGGAGATAGCGCCCGGAGCTGGGCCGGTCCAGCAGGCCGATGATGTGCAAAAGCGTGGACTTGCCCGACCCCGATGGACCCTGCAGGGCCACAAACTCGCCCGAGCCGATGTCCAGGTCCACGCCGCGCAGGACGTGGGTCTCCACGTCGCCCAGGTGGTAGGTCTTGGTGGCCTGCTCCAGGCGGATGAGAGGGGCGTCTTCCATGGGCGGGCACTCTGCCAGATCGGGGCGGCGAGGTCGAGAGGTTCGCGGCCGCGCAAAAGCGTACGGCGTCCCGGACCCATGGTCCGGGACGCCGCGTGATCGTATGGAAGGCCAAGGATCAGGAGGGCTTTTTGTCCTGCCGGTCCTGGGACGTTTTCGCCGGGGTCTCGCCGTGGTCCAGGGCGTCGGAGGCCGATGCGGTTTCGGCTGCGTCCGGAGCCGGAGCCTGTCCGGGAGGCGTCCCGGGATCAGACGTCTCCGGGGCGGCGGGCGCAGACGCCGCATCTTCGTGTTCCGCCGTGTCCGTGTCCGGGGCTTCGTGGGCCGGGGTCTCGGGCTCCTCGGAGGCGCGGGCGTCCTCCAGGGCCGAGTCGGTGGCGGCCAGGGCCTCGGCGGAGGGCTGCCCCTCCACGGCGGCCGGGGCCTCCTCGGCGGGCGCGGGGCGCTTCTTGCCGAAGAAGTAGGCCACCCAGATGGACACCTCGTAGAGCACCACCATGGGCGCGGCCATGAGGATCTGGTTCACGGCGTCCGGGGTGGGCGTAAGCACGGCCGCCACCACGAAGAAGATCACGATGGCCCAGCGCCGCTTCTGGCGCAGCCACGTGTGGTCCACGATGCCGAAGGCCGCCAGGAAGAAGATGAACACCGGCATCTCGAAGATGATGCCGAAGGCGAAGAGCAGACCCAGGCTGAAAGAGTAGTACTCCGCGAGCCGGGGCATGAGCGTGACCACGTCGGCCGCGTAGTTGGCCAGGAAGGTGAAGCCGAAGGGGAAGACGATGAAGTAGCCGAAGCAGGCTCCGGAGACGAAGCACAAGGCCGTGAAGAAGGCCACGGGCACGGCCAGCTTGCGTTCGGACTCGTAGAGCCCGGGCGCGATGAACTTCCAGATCTGGTAGAAGATGATGGGGCTCACCAGGAACAGGCCTGCCACGAAGGCGGCCTTCATGGAGACGAAGAAGCCTTCGGTGAGGCTCGTGGTGATCAACTCGCTCTTGGGCGGCAGCACCTGCTTGAGCGGGTGCAGCAGAATCTCCAGGATGCGCTCGGCGAAGGCGAAGCAGACGGCGAAACCCAATGCGGCCGCGAGGATGCAGCGCACCAGACGCGCCCGGAGCTCCTCCAGGTGGTCGAGCAGGCTCATCTCGTGGCCTTCGCCGT
This sequence comes from Fundidesulfovibrio magnetotacticus, assembly GCF_013019105.1. Classification (NCBI taxonomy): domain Bacteria; kingdom Pseudomonadati; phylum Thermodesulfobacteriota; class Desulfovibrionia; order Desulfovibrionales; family Desulfovibrionaceae; genus Fundidesulfovibrio; species Fundidesulfovibrio magnetotacticus. Next base: position 42,401 of record NZ_BLTE01000020.1, on the reverse strand, counting down.
GCCCCGAGGGGATCGGGCTCACGCCTTGCCGCCCTGGACGTCCGCCTGGGGCTCGTCGCTCTGGAAGGCGTCAAGCCCGCCGCCCAGATCGAGCAGGACGGCGCTGGCCACGAAGATGGAGGAGAAGGTGCCCGTGGCGATGCCGATGATCATGGCCAGGGCGAAGTCCCTGAGCACGCTGCCGCCGAAGAGGTAGAGCGCCGTGACCGTGAAGAGCGTGATGAGGGAGGTGAGCATGGTGCGCGAGAGCGTCTGGTTCACGGCGCTGTTGATGAGCTTCTCCAGAGGGAGGTCCTTGTCGGCGTGCAGGCGTTCGCGGATGCGGTCGTAGACGATGATGGTGTCGTTGAGCGAGTAGCCCAGGATGGTGAGCAGCGCCGCCACGATGGTCAGGTCGAACTCCAGGTCGAAGATGGAGAAGATGCCTATGGTCACGAAGATGTCGTGAAGGTCGGCCATGAGCGCGCCCAGGGCGAACTTGAGCTTGAGCGCCCAGCACAGGGCCAGGGTGACCAGGATGGCCACGCCGATGAGCGCCCCTGTGGAGAAGCCCATCCTGTTGAAGCCCCACATGGCCAGGCCCAGCCCCCCCGCCATGGCGGCGGCGGCCAGCCAGCGCTGCTCGAAGCGCCCGGAGATGTACACCGCGATGAGCAGCACCGCCCAGAAGATGGCGTTGAGCGCGCCCTGGCGCAGGTCCGCGCCCACCTTGGGGCCAACCACCTCCATGCGCTGCACCTCGTAGGCCCCTTCGCCCAGGCTGGCCTTGAGGGTCTGGTTCACCATGGAGCGCACCTGCTCCAGGGGCTCGCCGCGCTCCGAGGCGCTGATGAGGAAGGTGTTGTCCTTGTCCTGGCCCAGGCGTTGCACCGAAAGGCCGTGCAGGCCCGCGCCGTCCAGGGGCTTCTTGATCTCGTCGGGTGTGACGGCCTTGGCGAACTTGAGCTGTATGGTCATGCCGCCCGCGAAGTCCACGCCGTAGCGGGGGCCGCCCTTGGTCACCAGCGACACCAGGCCCGCCAGGACCAGGAGCGCCGAAAAGATGTAGGCGTACTTGCGGTAGCCGAGGAAATTGATGTTCGTGTTCAGCTTGATCAGCTCAAGACCCATGTGGTCCCCCTGGGCGGAAGTGGTGCGCCGTCCGGCGCAAGCGAAGTGAATTCGATTTTTTCGCGAGGCTTGTCAAGCCTTCGGGACGTTTCCGGGGGCGGCGGGCAGCCGACATGCGGACGCGCCGACGAGGAAGCCCCGTCCGGAGGCGGGATGATCAGCCTTTGCGGGCGGGCTTTTTGGCGGCGTCCCTGGCCTGGGAGGGCTTGGGCGACTCCTTGGCCTGCGCGGCCTGGGTCTTCACGGCCTTGCGTTTGACCACGGGCCGGTCCTTGCCTTCCTTGCGCGCCGGAGCGCCCTCCAGCAGGGAGGGCAGCGGGCTCACGCCCCGGAACTCCTCCTCGATGGGCCGGGGCTGGGCCGCGGCCGGGGGCTCGGGAAAGGACCTTTCCACCAGCTTGGCCATGGCCAGGGTGTTCTGCCCGGAAATGAGCTGGCCGCCCTTGATCACCAGGGCCGCGAACAGCGCCAGCAGGAGCAGCAGCTTGAAACCGAACGAACGCATGGAACTCCTCGGAGGGCGGTCTGAAGGGCCGCGTGAAGGTGGTTTCGGGGTACACCCGGGGGAACCGATTTGCAAGATGCGCCAGCGCCCGGCTCGCCACGTCGCACTCAAAACACCTGGAAATATTATGGAAATATTCCTTGAAGGTTCCGCCCGCACCATGACGGGCGGCCTTGCCGGGAAGGACGCGCCCGCCCCCGGACGTCCCGGCGCGGGGAGACGAAAGCCCCCTCCCGGAGCGAGTCCGGGAAGGGGCCGCGAGCCGGAGCGAGGCGCCTTGGGCTATTTGAGATATTTCATGTAGCCCGAGCCCGGGGTCATGATCACGCGGGCGTTGTCCTTGAAGGATTTGCGGTAGGCTTCGAGGCTGCGCATGAAGGAGTAGAACTCCGGCGAGCGCCCCAGGGAGGCCGCGTAGGTGGCCGTGGCCTCGGCGTCGCCCTGGCCGCGCAGCACTTCTGCCTCGCGGGCGGCTTCCGCCAGGAGCACGGTGCGCTCCCTGTCGGCCCCGGACTTGATCTTGGCGGCCTCTTCCTGGCCCTCGGAGCGGTAGAGTTTGGCCTGGCGTTCGCGCTCCGCGCGCATGCGCCCGAAGATGGCCTTCTCGTTCTGGGGGGGCAGGTCGGTGCGTTTGACGCGCACGTCCATGATCTGGAGCCCGAAGTTCTTCACGGTGTCGTTCACGTTGCTGGTGACGATGGCCATGATCTCGGCGCGCCGGGAGGAAACCACTTCTTCCATGGTGTAGCTGCCGATGGCCACGCGCACCTCGGCGTAGATCAGGTCGTCCAGGCGGGACTTGGCGCGCTCGGTGGTGCGCAGGGTGCGGTAGAACTGGAGCGGGTTGACGATGCGCCATTTGGCGAAGTTGTCCACCAGGAGGGTTTTCTTGTCCTTGGTGAGCACGTCGGCGGGGTTGGCCTCGTAGTTGAGCACGCGCGAGTCGATGACGGCCACGTTCTGGATGAAGGGGATCTTGAAGTGCAGCCCGGGGCCGAGGGTGTCGCGCACGGGCTTGCCCAGCTGGAGCACGATGGCCTGCTGGCCCTCGTCCACGGTGAACACGCTCTGGAGGGCGACGATGGCGGCCAGGGCCGCGCCGATGCCCAGGAAGAGAAGGCGGCGCATGGCTAGTTGCCTCCCTTGCGGCCGGCGGCCGGCTTGCCCTGGCGGTCCAGGGGCAGGTAGGGTACCGACTGGCGCAGGGCCTCGTCGGAGAGGATCACCTTTTCCAGCTCGGGATTGGAGAAGATCTCCTCCATGGCCTCGATGAGCATGCGCTCCTTGGTGATGTCCTTGGCCTTGTCGTATTCCGCCAGGATGGAGGCGAAGCGCGCGGCCTCGCCCTTGGCCTTGCGCACCACTGACTCCCTGTAGGCCTGGGCGTCGTTGAGCACGGCCGCCGCCTGGCCCCTGGCCTTGGGCAGGATGTCGTTGGAGTAGGATTCGGCCTCGTTGATCACGCGGTTCTTGTCCTCCATGGCGCTGGCCACGTCCTTGAAGGCGTCCATGACGTCCTTGGGGGCGTGCACGTCCTGGAGCTGCACGGCCACCACGGTGACGCCGGAGTTGTAGCGGTCCAGGATGGACTGGAGCAGTTCCTTGGCGGTGTTCTGTATTTCAAGCTTGCCGGTGGTCAGGGCGGTGTCGATGGTCTTGTTGCCCACCACCTCGCGCATGGCGGCCTCCGCGGAGGCCTTCACGGTCTCGTAGGGGCGCTGGATGCGGAAGAGCCATTCCACCGGGTCGCCGATCTGGAACTGCACGATGAACTGCACGTCCACGATGTTGTCGTCGCCCGTGAGCATCAGGGCTTCCTCGGGCACGGCCTTGTACTGGGAGCCGCCGCCCTCCTTGACGCCCACGCTGCGGAAGCCCACCTCCACCTTCTGGATTTGCGAGACCTTGGGGGTCTGCACGCTTTCCACCGGGAAGGGGATGTGGTAGTGAGGTCCCGGGCCCGTGGAGCGGTCATAGGCGCCGAAACGCTGGACCACGCCCACCTCGTCGGGCTCCACGATGTAGATGCCCGAGGCGATCCACAACAGGACGACGGCGATCGCCACCAGCTTGGGACCGCCGGGGATGTTGAAGTTGAAATCCGTGATTCGCTTGAACTCGTCCCCGATGTTCTTGAAATCCGGCCCGTTGCCGAACTGCCGCTGCCGTTTGTCCTGGAGCTTTTCCCAGTCCCAATTCATGTAGACACACTCCTCAAGAAAACTGGAAGAACGACAGCATGAAACCCATCGTCCCCGACATTTTCCGTGCATACGACATCCGAGGCATCGTGGACAAGGACTTTGACCCGGCCTGGGTGGAGGTCTTCGGCCGCGCCTGCGCCGCGTATTTCCTTGAAAAGGGCTACCGCCGCGCCGTGGTGGGCCACGACGCCCGCCTCTCCTCCCCCGTCTACCAGGAGCGCCTGGCCAAGGGAATGACCGACTCCGGCCTGGACGTCACGCTCCTGGGCATGGTCTCCACCCCCGTGTGCTACTTCGCCTGCAAGCACCTGGGCACGGACGCTGGGGTGATGATCACCGCCAGCCACAACCCGCCCCAGTTCAACGGTTTCAAGGTCATCGCCGGGCCGGCCACCATCCACGGCGTGGAGATCCAGGCCCTCTACCGCACCATGGCCGCCGGCAAGTTCCCCGAGGGCAAAGGCGTGGCCACCCGCCACGACATCGCCCCGGCCTACGTGGAGGCCCTCTCCAAAGGAACACGGTTCACCCGCCCCCTCAAGGTGGTGGTGGACGGCGGCAACGGCGCGGGCGGCCCCGTCACCGTGGACGTGCTGCGCGCGGCGGGCGCCCGGGTGATCCCCCTTTTCTGCGAGCCCGACGGTAACTTTCCCAACCACCACCCCGACCCAGTGGTGGAGGCCAACATGGAAACCCTCAAGGCCCGGGTGCTCGCCGAAGGCGCGGACTGCGGCATCGGCCTCGACGGCGACGGCGACCGCCTGGGCGTGGTGGACGAGACCGGACGCCTGCTCTACGGCGACCAGCTCCTGGCCATCTACGCCCGCGAAGTGCTCAAGGACCTCCCCGGGGCCACCGTGATCGGAGAGGTGAAGTGCTCCCACCTGGCCTACCGCGACATCGCCGCCCACGGGGGCGACGCCGTCATGGGGGCCACGGGGCATTCGCTCATCAAGGCCCGCATGCTGGAAACCGGAGCCAAGCTCGCCGGAGAGATGAGCGGCCACATGTTCTTCGCCGACCGCTATTACGGCTACGACGACGCCACCTACGCCGCCCTGCGCTTCCTGGAGGTGCTGGACCGCAACCCCGACGCCAAGGCCTCCGGCCTCCTGGCCGACTGGCCGCGCACCTGCAACACCCCGGAGATCCGCTTCGACTGCCCGGACGCCATCAAGTTCAAGGTGGTGGAGCGCGCCCAGGCCCACTTCAGGGCCCTCTACGACATGATCGACGTGGACGGAGCGCGCATCGTCTTCCCCGACGGCTGGGGCCTGGTGCGCGCCTCCAACACGCAGCCCGTGCTCGTGTTGCGCTTCGAGGCCGAGAGCGAGGAGCGCCTGGCCGAAATCCGCGCCCTCGTGGAAACGCCGCTCTCCGCCTGGATCGCGGAGATGAGCTGACGCCATGCGCAAGGTGATCGTCTGGGCCGTCGCGGTCGTCCTCGTGGTCCTCGGGGCCGTGCTCTGGCTGCGCCGGGGCGGCGGAGACCGCGAGATCAAAGTGTTGGCCTCGGCCGAGGCCCGCATGGGCGACGTGCGCAAGGTGCTCCAGGCCACGGGCATCGTGAAGGCCCAGGTGGGGGCCATCGTGCGCATCGGCGCGCGCGCCACCGGGGCCATCCAGGAAATGCGCGTGCGCGTGGGCGACGCCGTGCAGGCCGGACAGGTGATCGCCGTCATCGACGACCGCGAGCTCAAGGCTCAGCGCGACCAGGCCGAGGCCGTGCTGGAAAAGGCCCAGGCCGAACAGCTGCGCGTGGAGGAGGTCTACCCCCGCCGCATCCAGGAGGCCGAGGCCCAGCTCAAGCTGGCCGAGGCCCAGCACGAATACGCCAAGGCCAACAGCGCCCGCCAGGCCCAGCTGCTGCGCCAGAACCTTGTTTCCCACGACACCCAGGAGGCCGCCCAGCGCGAGGAACTTGTCACCTCCAACACCGTGCGCGCCCGCAAGGCCACCCTGGACCTCACCCGCACCGAGTTCACCCGCGAAACGGTGAAGGCCCAGAAGGCCGTGGAGGAGGCCCAGGCCGCCCTGGAGACCGTGAACACCCGCATCTCCTACACGCGCATCGTCTCGCCCATCAGCGGGGTTGTCAGCCAGGTGAGCACCCAGCAGGGCGAGACCGTGGTGGCAGGCCTCCAGGTGGCCAACCTGATCACCGTGCTGGACCCCTCGCGCCTGGAAATGTGGATCTACGTGGACGAGACCGACGTGGGCCAGGTGAAGCCAGACATGCCCGTGGAATTCCGCGTGGACGCCTACCCCGACCAGGTGTTCAAGGGCGAGGTGGAGACCATCTACCCCCAGCCGGAAATCCGCGACAACATCGTCTACTACCAGGCCCTCGTGCGCCTGACGCCAGAAAACGCCGTGCGCCTGCGCCCGGAGATGACCACCCAGTGCCAGATCGTGGTGCGCGAGCTCAAGAACGTGCTGGTGATCCCCAACTCGGCCCTCAAGTGGGTGGACAACCAGCAGGCCGTGTTCCTGGTGGAGAACGGCAAGGCCGTGCGCGTGAAGCCCGAACTGGGCCTTGCGGGCCTGAACGAGACCGAGGTTCTCTCCGGGATCGCCGCGGGCCAGAAGGTGGCCACCCAGATCGTGCTGCCGAGCCAGGGCAAGAAGCCCGAACCGGGCCAGCAGGCCGGGGCGCGCCCGGGCGGCGGGCCCCCGGGCGGAGGCGGACCGGGCGGAGGAGCCCCGGGCGGAGGCGGCAGGCCCGGCGGCGGCGGGCGCTAGATGCCCCGCGCCCTTCGTGTGATCGGCGCGGTCCGCAACGCCAGCCGCCCCAGCCCGGAAGGCGGGTCAGGAGCCCCCCCGCGCGATGGCTCGCCCGGGCAGGTTCCGCAATGGGGCCAGGGCGCGGGGCGTTTCCCGGTCCGCATGCTCGCGCGGGGCCTTCTGGCGGCCCTGGCCCTCGCGCTGGCGACGCTCCTCGGCCCAACCCGGCTCCAGGCCCAGCACCCGGCGGGCGTCTCGGGACAACTCTCCCTGGCCACCCTGGAGACCTACCCCTGGGCCTGGCAGGAGGGCAACGCCACCCCTCCCGAGGGATTCCTGCCCGACGTGGTCCGCGAACTGGAGCGGCGCACCGGCGTCGCCGTCCAGGTGCACCTCATGCCCTTCGCCCGCCTGACCCCGGAGCTGGAATCCGGCCGCCAGGACTGCGCCGTGTTCGCCTGGAACAAGGCCGCCGGGGCCTTCGCCTTGCGCGGCCAGACGGTGGCTGTCCACCCCGTGGGCGTGCTCCCGGCCAGGAGCGTCACCCTCGGGAGCTATGCCGACCTCAAGGGGCTCACCGTGGCGGTGCTGCGCGGCCTGCGCTTCGCGGAGCCCTTCCAGAGCGACGCCTCCGTCCGCAAGGACGAGGACCCCGACTACAAGACCTCCCTGAACAAGCTGGCCCTGGGCCGCGTGGACGGCGTGGCGGGCTCCGTGCCCACCATCCGGGCCGTGGCCCGCAGCCTGGGCATGCTGCGCCAGCTGGGCGAGCCGCTCGTGCTGGACACCTACGAAATCGTCCTCCAGATCTCCCGCAATTCCGGCCGGATCGCGCTGGCCCGCCGCCTCGACCAGGCCCTGGCGGACATGCGCGCCGACGGGACCCTCGCACGCATCGAAAGCGTCTACTACCCTTGAGGAGCGCGGCCGCACCGCGCCACTTCCTCCCGAAACGCCCTGATGCGCAACGCGCGAAACCGGCGGCAGGCCTCTTTGATGACCATGCCGCCGGTTTGTGGTGTGCCCCGAGGGACCGGCGTCCCTGCCTGCCTCCGGGCTCGCGCCGCCGCGCCCGTCCCCGTTCCCGTCGTTTCCGACGGGGCCGGGCCTAGGCGTAGTCGCGCCTGAACCGGTGAATGCCTTCCGTGACCACACCGGCCAGATAGAGAACTCCGTTCAGCACCGCCGGGAGGGCGTCCGGCCCGCGCCGGACCCTGCCGATGGTCTGCGTTTCGTGGGAATCGTCGCCGCGCACGCCCCAGGGCCTGCCGGTCCAGCGTTCGTAGAGCTCGAAGGCCTCGGGGTCGTGGGCCGAGAGTGTCAGGGCCTGGCTCACGCTCTGCTTGGCCAGTTCGGGCTCGCGCTTGAAGTGGTAGGCCTTGGCCAGCTCTAGGTGGGCCTTGGCGTCGTCGGGGTTCAGCCACACGGCGTTGCGCAGGGCCATGAGCGCGCCGTCCCAGTCCATGGCCCGGCCCAGGCGCATGCCCAGGCTGGTGAAGGGATTGAAGCGGCTGGAATCGGAGGCGATGATGGCCAGGAACTCCTCCTTGTAGCGCTCGAAGCGTTCGGCCTCGGCGCACACGCCCGCCGCCTGGGTGAGGGCCTTGCGGTAGCGCACGCCGTCGCCCAGGGCCAGCCAGCAGCGGGCCAGGCCCAGGTAGGCCTCGGCCATGCGCTTGTTCACGCGCGCGGCCTGCGTGAAGGATTCCACCGCCCGGGTGTAGTCGCCTTTGGCCAGTTGGCGCATTCCCTGCTCGTAGAGGGCTCGGGCCTGGCGGGGGTTCTCCACGGCCTCTTCCAGCAGGGGCAGGGCCTCGGCGGCGCGCCCTTCCTCGGCCAGGTCCAGGCCCTCGGCCGCTTCGCCCATGGCCTGGCCCAGGTAGCTCCGGTTCTGTCCGGCCAGGGCCAGATGGCGGAAAAAGGTGTCCAGGGTGTAGGGGCGCACCAGATAGCCCGAGCAGCCCATGCGGATGGCGCGCACCACGTTCTCGCGCTCGCCCGTGGAACTCACGAGGATCACCGGGAACTGGCGCAGGCGCGCGTCGGAGCGCAGGAAGCGCACGAAGTCCCAGCCGGAGCCGTCCTCGAGCACGTCGTCAACCAGCACCACGTCGGCCCCGTGCTTGAGCAGGTGGGCGACGGCCGCCTTGCCGCTCTTCACGGCGCGCGAGATGGGGATGCGGGCGTTCTTCAAACTGATCCTGTCGACCCTGGCGTGTCCCTCGCTGGCCGAAACCACGAGAGCGGTGCGCAGCGGGGCGGGGAGAGCGTCTGTCCTGGCGGCTTGCATGGCGAACCTCGTTTGGTCTGGATGCGGCGGACGCACTCGTCCGCCGATTGCGGCGCGGACTGCCCGTAGGCGCGGGTCCGCACCGCAATCTCCTCTCCCTTGCAAGGCCTATCGTCGGTTTCTGGAAATGCTTTAGGGGGGAATCAGGCCGAGGCGTCGAGCACCAGCCCCGGGGCGAGGCCGGAGCGTCCGGCGTAGGCGGACAGGCTGCGCGAGGCAAGCCGGGCGAGGCCCAGCCCCGTGGTCCCGGCGGCGGAGGCCGGGGAGGCATCCAGGGCCGCATCGAGGGGATCGGTCCCGCCGGGCGTGAGGGGGTATTCCTCTTCCTTCCCGGCGGCCAGGAAGGCCTCGGTGTTCTCCAGGGCCTGTTCCAGGAGCGAGGAATCCTGGTCGTCCTGCTGGTCCGCGAAGTTCCCGGCCAGCCCCGAGACGGCGATGTTGGTGGCCACGGCCACGCCCTGGGAGGCCTGTTCCGCGCCCTGGACCATGAAGGATTCTTCGTGGCCGTTCTGGTAGAAGCCGTTGATGGCCTTGTTGAGCGCGCCGTTGAAGCGGGCGATGGCCTGGTCGCCGGATGCGACGCCGAACTGGCGGTCGATGAACTCAAGGGCGTCCACGAAGCCCTGGCCCAGGGCGTCCTCGCTGACGGGGCCGTCGCCCGCGCGCGAGAGCACGATGCCCATCACGGCCCGGGCGGCCTGGTCGCCGTGGCGCTCGCGAACGTAGTCCACGGCGTCCTCCACGGCGCTGGAGAGCCCCTCGCCGCCCACGCTCCGTTCGGCCCCCTCGGCCGCGGGCGTCTGGGAGGCGCGCCGGGCGATCTCGTCGGCAAAGGCCTCCACGGCCCCGGTCTTGAGGGGGATGTACGGGCGGACGGGCGTCGCCGCCCCGAAGAGCGAACCGCTCAGCGGGCCGATGTTCATGGGGTGTCTCCAGCCGCGTTATCGGCCGAGCGGACCCGGAACTTTAGGCGTGCCCACTTGCCGGGGCGCGACAATTTTGGGGTTGCCCGCTTCCCGGCTGGCGCGTATCAACCGGCCCCATGAACGGATGGATGGGAAACGTCTTGCGGGTGGACCTCTCCACGGGGAGCGCCGTCCGCGAACCCCTGGACCCCGAGGCCGCCCGGCAGGACATCGGCGGCAGGGGCCTGGCCGGACGTTTTCTCGACCCTTACGTCCACCTGCCCTGGGACCACCCGGACATGCCCGTGTGCCTCTTCGCCGGGCCGCTCACGGCCACGGTGGCCCCCACGTCCGGGCGGGCCTGCATGGCCTCGCGCTCGCCCCTCACGGGGGCCTTCTGCGACGCCTCCGTGGGCGGCAGCCTGGGAACGCAGCTCAAGAAGGCCGGGCTGGACGGCATCGTGTTCACGGGCCGCTCCGAGCGCCCCGTGGGCTTGGTGGTGGAGGAAGGCCAGGCCCGCGTGGCGGACGCCTCGGCCCTGGCCGGGGCAACGCGCGGCGAGGTCCGCTCGGCCGTGGACCCCAAGGGATCGCTGGCCGTGACCGGTCCGGCGGCCGAGAACGGGGTGCTCTTCTCCTCGGTGATGGTGGACGAACACCACGCCTTTGGGCGCGGCGGCCTGGGGCTTTGCCTGGCGGCCAAGAACCTCAAGTACCTGGCCGTGTCGGGCGTCGGCCGGGTGTCCGTGGCCGACCCGGCGGCGCTCAAGAAGGCCAGGGAGGACATCTTCCGGCTGGTGGCGGCCTCGCCGGTGCTCTCGGGCGGGCACGGCTTCTCCTGCTTCGGCACGGGCGCGCTCTACGACCTCATGGACTCGCGGCGCATGATGCCCACCGACAACTTCCGGGCCTCCCGCTTCGAGCATGCCCCGCAGCTCAACGCCGTGCGTTTCAAGGAGGCCTTCCGCACCACGAAGCACGGCTGCAAGGGCTGCCACATCCAGTGCAAGAAGGTGGCGGCCGACGGCCGCTCCATGCCCGAATTCGAGACCATGTCCCACTTCACCGCCCTTCTGGGCCTCACGGACATGGAGCTCGTGGTGGCCGCCAACGCCCTGTGCAACGACCTGGGCATGGACACCATCTCCACGGCCGTCACCCTGGCCTGCCGTGCGGAGATCGAAGGGAAGCGCCCCACGCCCCGGGACGTGCTGGAGACCATCGAGGCCATCGGACGAGGGCGCGAACCCCTGCTGGCCCTGGGCGCTGCCCGCTACGCCGCCGGGGCGGGGCGGCCGGAGGCGGCCATGGCCGTCAAGGGCATGGAGCTGCCCGCCTACGACCCGCGGGGGGCCTACGGCATGGGCCTGGCCTACGCCCTCTCCACGCGCGGCGGCTGCCACCTGCGCGCCTACCCCGTGAGCCACGAGATCCTGCGCAAACCCGTGGCCACGGACCGCTTCAGCTTCCAGGGCAAGGCGCGCATCATCAAGATTTCCGAAGACGCCGGGGCCATGGTGGATTCCCTCACGGCCTGCAAGTTCATCTTCTTCGCGGCCTCCCTGGAGGAGTACGCCGCCGCCCTCCAGGCCGCCACGGGCGAGCCCTACACGGCCCACTCCCTGCTGGCCAGGGGCGAGCGCATCTACTACCGGGAGCGCATCCTCAACGCCCGGCTGGGCTTCAACAGCGTCCACGACGACATCCCCGGCCGCTTCTTCGCCCCCCCCGGCCAGGGGGGGCTGGGCCCGGACATCCGCCCCGTGCCCCGCGAGGAGTTCCTGGAAGCCCGGGCCAAATACTACGCCGTGCGCGGCCTCACCCCCGAGGGCCTGCCCACCCCCGAGAAGGCCCGGCAGCTGGGTCTGGAGGAGAGCTACGAACGCTTTTTGGACTCCGCTCGCTCCTTATTGCGGAAATAATCCAGCGCAAGGAATATTTCCTGTTTCCTTCCGCCTCGAAATACACGATCATGCCGGTCGGAATACCACCGCAAGGAGTGCCCATGCCCGCAAGCGGTTTCCCCGGCGCCGGTGTCCTCATGGAACGGCTCACCCGGCTCTATCTTCGCATGCTGGCCGTCAGCCTGGCCCTCGCGCCCCTGGCGGCCGTGCTCTATCTCCAATGGTTCCAGGACCCGGACCTGCTCTTCGACAGCCACGCCGTCCACGAGCTGGCCATCGCCCTGGCCATCGCCACCAGCGCCTTCGTCAGCCTTGTAACGTGGCTGTGCCACCGCGCCTCCGGCGAGCCGGTGCTGCGCTGGCTGGCCCTGGCCTTCCTGGGCTTCACGGCGGTGTACGCCCTGCACGGCGTCTACACCCGGGCCTCCTCGCACCACATGGCCCTCTTCCTGATCTACGGGCCGGTGGCCCGACTGGTGATGGCGGGTCTGTTGCTCAAGGGCCTGCTGGTCTACGGCGAACCGGCCGATCCCCCGGAGCGACGCGGCGGCCTGCTCTTCTGGGGCGGCTGGCTGGCGGGTTTCGCCCTGCTCGATCTGCTGCTCGACGCGCTGGGCCGCTCCCTCCCCGGGGGCAGGCTCCTGTTGCAGGCCGTGGAGGTCTGCGCCATGGCGTGCTACCTTTCGAGCATCGTCCTCATCGTGCGCCGGGGCCTGCGCTCGCCCATGATGCAGCTCTACTGCCTCTCCCTGGCCTTCTTCGCCCAGGCCTCCCTGGGCTTCCTGCTGGCCCGGCCCTGGAACCACCAGTGGTGGATGGCCCACGCCGTGTTCGGCACGGGCTTCGTGGTGCTCAGCCACGGCGTTGCGCGGGCCTTCCTGACCACGCGCACCCTTTCTGGCATCTACGGGCAAGAGGAGATCATGCGCCGCCTCGAGGCGGCCAACCAGACCGCCCTGTGCGCCCTGGAGCGCCTGAAGACCGCCAACGAACAGTTGGAGAACCTGGCCGCCACCGACCCCCTCACCGGCGTGAGCAACCGCCGGGACCTCCTGGCCCGCCTGGATGTCGAGGTCTCGCGGGCGCGCCGCACCGGGGCGCCCCTTTCCGTGCTCTCCATGGACCTGGACCACTTCAAGCGCATCAACGACACCTTCGGCCATCAGGCCGGGGACGCGGCCCTGGTGGCCTTCGCCGGATGCGTGCATGCCGGTCTGCGCGCCCACGACCTCTTCGGCCGCCTGGGCGGAGAGGAGTTCCTGGCGGTGCTGCCGGGCGCGGCGCTCCCCGAGGCGGCCCACACGGCCGAGCGCCTGCGCCTGGCCGTGGAACGCCTGGACGTGCGCTCCGGCGGCGGGTCGCCGCGCCTCACCGTGAGCATCGGCGCGGCCCAGTTCGGCCCCGACGGCCAGGACGCCGAAGAGGTCTGCAAGGCCGCCGACGAACGCCTCTACCGGGCCAAACGGGAAGGCCGCAACCGGGTGGCCGCCTAGCCGCAACCCCTCGCGGCCCCACGCCGCGCCGGAGTCTTCATGAAACGCCTGCTGGACAAGTACGCCGCCAAGCTTGCGGCCGCGCGCCTCACCCTGCCCGGGCAGCCCCTGCTGGCCGCCCTGGACGACCAATTGGTCTTCAGCCGCGAGGCCCCCGAGGCCCCGGTGCTGGCCAGAGTGTTCGAGCTGATGAGCATCAACTCCCTGCTCTTCCTGCCCCTGGCCGAGCCCTACGCCACCCTGGTGGACTTCCTGGCCGGGCGGTCCGGGGGCTCCATCCGGCCCAGCGACTGCGAGACCCGCACCTTCTTCCACGACCTGCCCGTGGCCCGGGAGTTCACGGCCGAGGCCCTGGCCCTGGCCCTGCGGCGGCGCAAGTCCGTGATCGTGCCCGGCCGGGGCGTGGCGGCCCACGGCGTGGTGAGCCCGGAGCAGGCCTTCGTGAGCGCCTGTTCGGTCTGCTTCGCCTGCTTCGTGAAGTTCTTCGCCGACTACCTGGACCTCGCCCGCGCCGGTGCGCTTGACGAGGGCTACCGCCAGGCCTTCCGCAAGGTCCGGGAGCACCTGCCCGCCCTGCGCCGCGACCTGCCCGACCTGGACAAAGGCCCCTTCGCCACGCCCGAGGCCGCGCTGCGCGCCATCGTCCAGGCGGGCAAGGCCACCGTGGACTACGGGTTGGTGGACTCCTTCTTCGGCAACATCTCCTACTGCCTGGACGACGTGCTGCACATCAGCCAGACCGGCTCCTCCCTGGACGAACTGGCCGACTGCGTGGACCCTTGCCCCCTGGACGGCTCTTCCTGCGCGGGGCTCACGGCCTCCTCGGAGCTCATGGCCCACCAGGGGGTGATCCTGGGGGCCGGGGGCCGGGCCATCCTGCACGGACACCCGCGCTTCGCGGTGATCCTCTCCATGGACTGCCCCAAGCCGGACTGCCCCGCGCGCGGCCGCTGCCACGTGGAATGCTCCGAGGAGCGCTTCGTGGCGGACGTGCCCGTGGTGCCGGGCGAGGTGGGCACGGGGCCGAAGGGGCTGGTGAACACCCTGCCCCCGGCCATGAAGGGCCGCCCGGGCGTGATCGTGCACGGGCACGGCCTCTTCGCCGTGGGGGAAGAGGACTTCCGCACGCCCTTCGCCACGCTCCTGGAGGTGGAGAACTTCTGCCGGGAGGAATACTTCCGGCGCGTGGAGGCCCTGGGGGGCTAGGCCGCGCCCTGCCCGTCCCGGCCCTGCCCGGGCTGGGCCTTGTCCCGCTGGCCCACGGCCCAGCGCACCTGTCGGCACACGCCCATGAGCAGGTTGAACTCCGCGCGCTTCAGGCGGATGCGTTCCACGAAGGAGCGCACGGGGAGCATCCAGTAGTCGGGGTTGTCGGCCTTGAGGAAGTCCACGGCCAGGAGCGTCTCGCGCAGGGCCGCGAAAAGGGACTCGCGCTCGTCGAAGGTCGCCTGGCGCGATCCAGGCTCGAAGGCCGCCGGTGCGGGCGTGGCCCGGGAGGCCTTCAGGAACTCGTAGAGCACCAGGAGCGCCGCCTGGGCCAGGTTGAGCGAGGTGGCCTCGGCGTCGGTGGGGATGGTCACCAGGCGTGAGCAGACCTTGGTTTCGTCGTTGGTCAGGCCCTTGTCCTCGGGGCCGAAGAGCAGGGCCACGCGTCCGCCCTGGCGCAGGGTCTCCACGCCCCGGCGCGCGGCCGTCTCGGCCGTGAGCAGGCCCTTGCGCCATCCGCCCGTGCGGGCCGTGGTGCCGTAGACGGCCTCGTAGGGGGCCAGGGCCTGGGCCAGGTCCGGGACCACGCGCATGGTCTCCAGGATCTCCTGCCCCTTGGCCGTGGCCAGGGCGCGCGCGCGGCCCGGATCGAAGTCCTGGGGGTCCACCAGCACAAGGTCCCGGCAGCCCATGTTGGCCATGGCCCGCGCGGCGCTCCCCACGTTCTCGGAAAATTTCGGGCGAAACAGCACCACTCCAAGGTTGTTCAGCATAAATCCTCCCGGCGCCGGACCATTAGCCCCGCGCGGCTTGGCATGCAAGGGCGGCGGTGTTATAGCATGGAGAGGGAGGAGCGCATGGCCGTTTCCGAAGAAAAGAACATCTATCTCGTGGGTCCGCGAGCCTGCGGCAAGACCACCGTGGGCCGGATGCTGGCCCAGTCCCTGGGCCGACCCTTCGTGGACCTGGACGACGAATTCGTGGAGACCACCGGACGCACCATCGCCGACGTGGTGGAATCCGAGGGCTGGGACAGTTTCCGGGAGCTGGAGACCACCGTGCTGGCCGCCGTGGCCGCGACCCCGGGCCACGTGGTTGCCACTGGCGGCGGGGCCACGCTCAAGGCGCGCAACCGGGAAATCCTGGCCGAGGGCGTGGTGGTCTACCTCCAGGCCGACCCCGAAAAAGTCGTGGAACGCCTCATGGCGGAACTCAAGCCCGCCCAGCGCCCCGCCCTGACCGACCTCAACCTCGAGGACGAAGTGCGCAAGACCGTGCGCGAGCGCGAACCCTACTACCTGGCCTGCGCCCACCTGGTGGCCCCGGACCGCCCGCTGGAAGAGCTTGCCGAAAGGCTCGCCCGGGAACTGGCCGACTGGTCCGAATAGACGCGCCGCGCCCCCGCAAGCGAACCGGCCCGGTGTGGGCCGGAGCCCATAAACCCCCGGCCCAGGCCGGGAGGAGGCCCGCCATGAAAGTGCTCGCTTGCCTCGATCGTTCCGACCAGGCCCCCAGGGTGCTCGAAAACGCCCTGGAGCTGGCCACGTGGCAGAAGGCCGAACTGGTCTTCGTCACCGTGGTGGAGGACTTCATCGACTTCGGGGAGGGCGTCTCCACCGACTTCCAGGACATGTTGCGCTCCGAGGGCCGCAAGGTCCTGGACCTGGCCCTGGCCAGGGCCAGGGACACCGGGGTGGCGGCGCGCGCCGTGCTGGAAGAAGGACCCTCGGCGGCCGACGCCATCCTCGCGTTGGCCGAGGAGGAGCACCCGGACGTGATCGTCATGGGCAGCCGGGCCAAGTCCGGCCTGGACCGTTTCCTGATCGGCAGCGTGGCCAGCAAGGTGGTGACCCACGCCTTCTGCTCGGTGCTGGTGCTGCGCTGGGGCGAGCCTCCCAAGCGCAACCGCCCCGCCCCCGCCGAGGACGGCTTCCCGGCCTGACCCGTCGGAGACCTCCCGCCTGACCCTCCCGTGAAACCGGCCCCCGCCCTGCAAGGACGGGGGCTTCTTCACGTCAAGGGGCCTTGGGTTCCAAGATGAAGAACGATCCCGAAGCCTTGGCCGCAAGGCGTCCGGCCGCGTCGCGCACCTGGGCCTCCACGCTCACGATGCGCCGCCCCGCGTGGACAAGCTCCGCCGTGGCCGTGAGCGCGCCCTCTAGCACGGGGCGAAAGTAGCGAACGCTCATCTCCACCGTGGCGGTGCGCCGTCCCGGCTCCAGGTTCGCCAGCACCACGTGGGCCATGGCCTCGTCGGCCAGCGCGGCCAGGAGCCCGCCGGCCATCACGCCGCCGCCCTGCACGAACTCGGGCCGGAAGGGCAGCTCCAGCACGGCGCGCTCGCGCTCCAGGGCCACGGGTTTCACGCCCAGGAAGGCGAAGAGGGGATTGACCGTCTGGCCGGGCCTGCGCACGTCGTCGAGGTAGCTTCGGGGCATGGGGATGGGTCCGTCGGGCGGCCGGGCGAAACGCCCGGCGCGGGGTCAGTCGTTGCGGAAATCGTCGCCGGAGTGGGGCCGCACGGGCAGGACGAAGTAGAAATTGTTGCCCTGGGGCGTGGGCTCGTAGCCGGACTCGCCGCCGTGCAGGGCCACCACCTCGCGGATGAAGTAGAGGCCGTGGCCCGTTCCGTGCTCGCCCTGCGAGTTCTCGCCCCGGAAGCCCTCGGAGAAGAGCTGTCCGGCCTGCACGGGCGCGATGGGCTGGCCCGAGCTGAACACGTTGAACTTGATGCCGTCGCGCCCCGGGGCGAAATGGTTCTTGAGCACCTGCCAGCCGTAGGACATGAACTTGCGCTTGCGCCCGGTACCGTCGTCCACCTCGCGGGTGTACTTGACCACGTTGGAGAAGAGGTTGGCGTACACCTGGGAGATGAGCCCCATGTCGGCCACCACCTCGATCTCCTGGTCGGGCACGCCGCCCATGGAGGTGTCGATCTCGATGCCGCGCTCCTCCAGGCGGGCGCGGTAGCGCTCCACCTGGGGGTCGATCACCTGGCTCTTGAAATTGCACTTGCGCTTTTCCAGCACGTAGCGCCCGGCCTCGAAGTGGCTGGAGCGCAGCAGCGTCTCCAGGAAGAGGCTCGTGTTCTGGTAGTGGCTGAATATCTCTTTGTACTGATTGAGAATGGCGTTGTAGAAATATTCGACATCCTGCTCAAGACGGGAAAAATCGAGTGCAAGGCTCTTGTCCAGCTTGAGGCAATGCTCCATGAGCCCGTGGAACTTCTCCTGGTAGGAGCGGATGAGACCGATGCGCGCCTCCAGCCGCTTGTAGAAGAGTTTGAAGAACATGTTGGGCACGATGACGTTGTGCCCGATGTCCTTCACGAGGTTGCGGATGAACTGGACGTGTTCCTTGTTCTTCAAGCTTATGAAGCGGTTGTGCAGCTGGAAGCCGATGCGGTTGGCGTAGCGCCCCCAGAAGAGCCGGTCGTGCTCGGTGAGGGTGTCTGCGGGGAAGATCTCCAACATGCCGATGGAGTCGCCCTGGGGCTTGAAAGGAAGCTGGGAGAGCAGTTCCCGGTTGCCCTTGATGGGGATGCGCAGGTGCCCTTCCTTCACCACGGGTTCCTGGGCGAAACGGATCTCGCCGTCGTGGGCGGGGCAGTGGGAGGCGCAACAGCTCAGCACGTCGTTCTGGCCGTCGATGACGTAGAGGGTGCATTCCAGGTTGAAGAGCGTCTTGGGGATCATGACACAGAGGGCGTACACGTCCTCGACCTTGGTGAACTCCTGGGCCAGGTCGAAGAAGATGTTCAGGGCCACGCTCTGGAGCTGCGTGAAATTGTAGGCCTTGTAGTTGTCGAGCTTGTCGACGATGCGCCGGGACACGATGTCCAGCCGCGCCAGGTGCTGTTCCTGGGCGTGGCCCGGTCCAACCGGTACGGGCGGGCAGTCGGAAGGGTCCATGGCCGGCTCCTGGCGTGTGCTGGTTCAACCGTTGTGCACAGCATTACACTCCTGAAGCCGCGAACACAAGAAGAAGCCGGTGCAATCGGGCGTCGCGCCGCCCGGGAGGCTTCAGAGCTTGAGGGTGATCACCGTCTCGCCCGGGGTGAAGCCCTTGAGTTCGCGCAACATGCCCGCGAGGCCAGCCTTCAGCATGCGCGCCACGAAGGGGTTTAGCCCCAGGGGCACGCCGTTCATGGTCACCGAAATCTCTCCTCCCTGGGCCGTACAGTCCTCGGGCGCGGCTCGGCCGGCCACGATCTCCACGGCCAGCTCGCGGCAGGAGGCCCGCCCGCAGCCTCCGCAGTCCAGCCCGGGCAGCAGGAAGCCGCGCTCGGCCGCGAGACGGGCGAGCTTGGCGACGTCGCGTTCGGCAGGCACGCCGTCCACGCCCTCGGGGCCGTACACGGCAAGGGCCAGACCGCCCTCCCCCGCGCCCAGTTGCCGCGCCTGGGCCTGATCGGCCGCGATGACGATGCGCGGCATCACGCCCAGGTCCTTGCCGCCCTCCACCACCACGGTCCGGCTGCCCAGCAGCGCCAGCATGTCGCGCAGGTGCTTCTTCTCCCGCCAGAACACCGCGGACTCGGCCTCGCCGATGGCGGCCGAGGCCACGGCCCGGGAGAGCAGCTTGGCCGTGTCGGTGCCCTGCTTGTCCAGGCCCGCCTGATGGGTGAACTTGAGCGCCGCCGGGGCCAGCCCCAGGGCCGTGAGCCCTTCCAGCAGCCCGGCCGCCAGGGTGGTCTTGCCCGTGTCCTTGAAGCCGACGACGTTCACAGCGCGCATGGCCTGTTCTCCGTGATTGCAGGTTGGAGCCCCTCGGGGGGGGACAGACGGTACACCTGGTCGCAGCAGGCGTCCAGCCACTCGCCGTCGTGGCTGACGATCACGGCGGTGAGCCCCCGGCGCTCGCGTGCGGCGCCCAGAGCCTGGGCCACCAGGCCGGAGCTTTCGGGGTCCAGGCTGGCGGTGGGCTCGTCCAGCAGAAGCACGCTGGGCGACAGCGACAGGCGCGAGGCCAGAGCCACCCGGCGCGCCTCGCCCCCGGAGAGCTCCCACCACCAGCGGCGCAGGTAGCGCGCGGGGTCGAGCCCCACCAGGTCCAGGGCCTGGGAGGCCGCGTCTCCCTCGGGCACGCCCCGGGCCTTGAGCCCGTAGACCACGTTGTCCTCCACGCGGCGGCGCAGGAGGGCCGGGTCCTGGGGCATGAGCACGGCGGCGCGGCGCAGGGCCACGTCGCCCACGCGCCCGGGGCGTCCCAGAAAGAGCACCTGACCCTCGTCGGGGGTCAGGAGGAAGGCCAGGATGGAGAGCAGCGTGCTCTTGCCCGCCCCGTTCGGCCCCCGGATGCCCACGATGCTCCCTGCCTCCACGCTCAAGGCGTCGCAGCGCAGGGCGGGCCGCCCAGAGAAAGCGTGGCGCAGGCCCGAAACCTTGTAGACCAGGCTCACCGCGCCCCGCCCCGCCGCTTGAGCAGCGCCAGCAGCCCGTTGACCGCCATGGAGATGGCCAGGAGCACCATGCCCAGAGCGATGCCCTGGGCGAACTCGCCCTTGCCCGTCTCCAGGGCGATGGCCGTGGTGATGGTGCGCGTATGCCATTTGATGTTGCCGCCCACCATCATGGCGATGCCCACCTCGGAGACCACGCGCCCGAAGGCGGCCACCACTCCGGCCATCACGCCGTGGCGGGCCTCCCAGAGGATGCCCAGGAGCAGCTGGCGGTTGTCCGCGCCCAGGGTACGCAGGGTCAGGCGCAGGCGAGCGTCCATCTGCTCCACGGCCGAGGCCGTGAGGCTCACGAGCATGGGCAGGGCCAGCAGGGCCAGGCCCAGGGCCATGCCCGGCACAGTGAAGAGCAGGCCCATCTCGCCGAAGGGGCCGCGCCGCGAGAGCAGCGCGTACACCAGAAGCCCGATGACCACCGTGGGGAAGGCCATGAAGGCGTCAGAGAGGGTGCGCAGGGCGCGCTTGCCGGGAAACCGGAAATAGCCCAGGCAGAATCCGGCGGGCAGCCCCAGGGCCAGGGCCGCCGCCATGGCCAGGGCCGTGGCCTCCAGGGTGGCGGCCACGGCGGAGAAGGTCTCGGGATCGCCCGAGGCGAGCAGTTCGCCCGCCCTGGCGATTCCGTCGAGAAGATAGCTCATGGATGCGGGGTACGGCGCGGCGTGTCTCCGCCGCGCCGCAACGTCATGTTATTTCTGGGCGTTGGGGAAGAAGAGCTGCTTGCCCATCACCTTGAAATCGGCCACCACCTTCTGGCCCTCGGTGGCCATCCACTTGGCGAAGGCCTCGGCCCATTCGTGCTTGGCCTTGGGGCACTTTTCGGCGTTCAGCGTGATCACGCTGTACTGGTTGCGCAGAGGGGCGTCGCCCTCGATGACGATGGCCATGTCCTTGGCCTCGGGCATGGCCTCGAACTTGATCCAGGTGCCCCGGTCGGCCAGCACGTAGCCGCCCTTCTCCGCCGCCATGCGCATGCACTGGAGCATGCCCTGGCCCGAGGAGACGTACCAGGCCTCCTTGTCCGGGGCGTCCATGCCCGCGGACTTCCACAGGGCCAGTTCGGCCATGTGGGTGCCGGACTTGTCGCCCCGGCTCACGAACACGGCCTTCTGCCCGGCGAGGGTCTTGAGGCCGTCGGCCACGCTCTTGCCCTTGATCTTGGCCGGGTCGGCCTTGGGGCCGATGAGCACGAAATCGTTGTACATGATCTCGGTGCGCGCTTTGCCCGCACCCTCTTCCAGGAACTTCTTCTCGGCGGCGGGGGCGTGCACCATGAGCACATCGGCGTCGCAGTTCTTGCCGATCTCCAGGGCCTTGCCCGTGCCCACGGCCACCCAGCGCAGCTCCACGCCGGACTTCTTCTTGAAGGCCTCCGCCAGCACGGGCAGGAGTCCCGTGTCCTCGGTGCTGGTGGTGGTGGCCATCATGAGCACCTTCTCCTGGGCCCAGGCCATGCCCGCCAGGTTCAGGAGCGCGGCGAGAGCGAGCGCAACGATGTGTTTCGTCTTCACGAAAACCCCCTTGTGTCTGTTTTGACACACTTGCCAGATGGGCCGACACTATGTCAATCAGGACACATGGACAAAAACGAAACCGATCTGGCGCGGCTGCCCTGTCGGCAGTTCAAGGACGGAGCCTGGCGGGACTTCGACGACGACGCGGCCTTCGAGGTCTCCGTGACCCTCGACGTGCAGGGCCAGGGGATCAAACGCCTCTGGGCCTTCCCAACGGACCTGCGCGCCCTGGCGCTGGGGCAGGCCCTCCTGGACCTCGCCCCGGACGGAACCGTCCCCCGCGTCGAGGCGTTGGGCGAGCGCGCCTTCGCCGTGCGCTTCGAGCCCGGCGCGCCGCCCCCGGCGCGTCCCTGGCCCGGGGCGCTCACGGCCCGGGACATCCTGGAGGGCGCGGGCCGCTTCATGGAGATGGCCGGACGCTGGGACGCCACGGGCTGCTTCCACAGGGCCGCACTCTACGATCCCCTGGAGAAGGCCTTCGTGCGCCACGTGGAGGACATCGGCCGCCACAACTGCCTGGACCGCCTGGCGGGCTGGTCCCTGGAGTCCGGCACGCCCCTGGCGGGACAGGTGCTCTTCGTCACGGCCCGGGCCACGGCGTCGCTGGTGCGCAAGGCCGTCACATCGGGCTATGCGGCCATGGTGAGCCGTTCGGCCGTGACCACGGCCGGGGTGGCCCAGGCCCGGGAGGCGGGCATGACGCTGGCGGGCTTCTCCCGCGAGAACCGTTTCAGCATTTTTTCGGATCCGCATGGGCGCATCCTGGCTCGGGACTGAGCGCGACTCCACGGCCGCACCTGGGCTCGCGCCCGGGGCCGCCGCTTCGGCCCCATCGGGTGCCGCGCCGGAGCCCGGGCCCGTGTCCGTCCCGACATCCGGCCCGGACGCGGCCCCGCCCGCGGCCGTGATCCTGGCCGGCGGCCAGAGCCGCCGCCTGGGCCGTGACAAGGCGGCCGTGCTGATGGAGGGCCGCACGCTCCTGGAGCGCGCCGTGGCCCTGGCCGGAAACTTCTGCGCCGAAGTGGCCGTCTCGGGGCGCGATCCCGGCCCCCTGCCCGGCGTCTCCTGCTGGTTCCTGGACGAGCGCCCCGGCAACGGCCCCATGGGGGGCATCCTCACGGCCCTGGAGCGCTTCCGCGCGCCCTGCCTCGTGCTCTCCTGCGACCTGCCCTTCCTGGACCGGTCCACCCTGGGGACACTCCTGGCGGCGTGGCGCACCCGCCCGCCCCATGCCTTAATGACCACCTTCGCCCAGATCGAGACCGACTACATCGAGGCCCTCGTGAGCGTCTATGAACCCGGAGCCGCCGATGTGATGCGCCGCGCCCTGGACCAGGGACAGCGCAAGCTCTCCCGGGCATTTCCGCCCGCCCTGCGCCACGATGTGCCCTACACCGTGGCCAACGCCCGCCCGTTTTTCAACGTGAACACTCCCGAGGAACTGCGCCAGGTGCCGGGAACCGGCTCGCTCTAGCGCAGCGTCCTCGCGATCCGTCCCTGCGGATTGCCCGGACACGCAGACAGACGCTCCCACCGAAAGCACGGTGGGAAACACCCCAAGATCTCCACCTCCTGATGCTCCGGGACGGATGCGGCGAAAGCCGTCCGCCGTGGGGCAAAGCCGCCCTGCCCCATTTTGCGCCCATGCCGTGCGCCCAGAACCACACCCGGGATGCGCGCCATACGTCGCGCGTGACAGTAGCAGACGCGCCGCCCCTCCCGGCCCAATGAAGAACGCCCCGGGGCGCCTAGGCGCTCCGGGGCGTTCCACCGTTCGGGGGAGGGATGGCCTCAGCCGGTGCGGAAGGAGGTGATCAGAGCCTCCAGCTGCCTGGAGCGCTCGGAGAGCTCCGACACCCCGTCGGCGGAGCCGCGCATGCCGCTGGCCGTGGACGAGGTGATGCGGCTGACCTCCTCCACGATGCGATTGATCTCCTCGCTGGAGGCGGACTGTTCCTCGGAGGCGGCGGCGATGGATTGCACCTGCCCGGTGGTCTCGTCCACCAGCACCACGATCTCCTCAAGGGCCTGGCCGGAGCGTTCGGCCAGCCCGGAGGCGTTCTTGGCCGCCTCGGCGGCGGACTTCACGCGCCCCACGTTGCGCGTGGTGCCGTCCTGGATGGCGCGGATGGAGTCGCCCACTTCCTTGGTGGCGGTCATAGTCTTTTCGGCGAGTTTGCGAACCTCGTCGGCCACCACGGCGAAGCCGCGCCCGGCGTCGCCGGCGCGGGCGGCCTCGATGGCGGCGTTGAGGGCCAGAAGGTTGGTCTGGTCCGCGATGTCGGAGATCACGCCCAAAATGCCGCTGATGGCGCGGGCCTGTTCGCCGAGGGTGGCCATGTCCTGCTCCAGCTCGGCGGCCATGCGGTCAACCTGGCCGATGGCCGTCACTGCCTTGGAGACCACGTCCTGGCCTTCCTGGGCCTTGTTCTTGGCCAGGGAGGCCTGCTGGGCCGCATTGGAGGCGCTGCGGGCCACTTCCAGCACGGTGGCGTTCATCTGTTCCATGGCCGTGGCGGCCTCGGCGGTCCGCCGCTCCTGCACGGACATGTCCTCGCTGGTCAGGTCGATCTGCCTGGAGAGCTGAGTGCTCACCACGCTGATGCCCTGCACCACGCCTTCCAGCTGTTCGGCGGCGGAGAGCATGCCGTCGCAGCGCGCGGCCTCGGCCTGGGCGTGGGCCTCTTCGGCCTTGCACCGCGACACTTCGGCCATCTGGGCCTGACGCCCGGCCTCGGCGCTCTTCTCCTCGGCTTCGGCGATCTTTTCCTTGATGGATTTCACCATGTCGCGCAGGGCGTCGGCCAGTTCGCCCACCTCGTCGTTGCGCGCCACGTCGAGGCGTTCGTTGAGGTTGCCCTTGGCCACAATCTTGGCGAAGCCGATGGTGGTCAGGATGGGTTTGGTCAGTCGTCGGGCGGCGTAGAGGCCCACGCCCAGCATGAACAGGCCCACCACACCGGCGGAGCCAAGCACGCTCCAGACGATGCCGCGCTGCACGGCCTCGATGCTGGCCCGGTCCTTGCCGATGAAGAGCATCCCCCCCACCTTGCCGCTGGAGGTGACGAGGGGCCAGTAGACCGTGTCGTAGAGTTGGCCGAGGATCATGTTGCGCGATTTGAACACCCCGGACTTCTGGAGCACCGTTTCGATCACCTTGGGGTTGTCCATCCTGGTGCCAACGACGCGCTTGCCCTCGCGCAGGATGGACGTGGTCTCACGGGTTTCGTTGTTGAAGAGCGTGCATTCCACGCCCATGTCGCGCTTGACCTCGTCCACGAACTGATGGGTGCCCAGGTTTTCGCCCAGGGCCACCGCGCCCACCAGCTTGCCGCCCAGACGCACGGGAGCGCCGCCGCGCACGGAGAGCTTCACAACAGTGCCCTCCTCGATGCCCACGGTCTCCTGCCCCTGGAGGGCGCGCTGGATGGCCAGCTGATCCATGGCGGAGTCGCCTGTCTTGTCGGAATGGCCGCGCGCCACCACCACGCCCTTTGCGTCGGTGATGGTGAGGAAGTCGATCTTGGTGCGCTGCAGAATGGTCTTGGCGTGCTTCTGGAGGAACGGGATGTCGCGCGCTTCAATGGCCTGCGCCAGGGCCAGGTCCGACGCGATGAGGAACGCCTCGGCCAGGGTGGCCTCTTTCATGGTGTCGAGCTTGGACTGCACGGCGCGTTGCCTTGCTTCCAATTCAGCCGTGGCCTGGGAGTCGAAACCTTCGGTAATGAAATGGTTGGTCGTCAAAAAGATTCCTAGACTCACCACCAAAATGCAGGCCACCACCAGAAACGCGATCTTGACCGACAGCGAAACGCGCATAGCCACCCCTTCCGGTTGATTATCCCCACGAAGAGGTTGCTTATGATATCGCCACAAAGATGTAAACTACCACGCCCCCCTGTCACCAGCTTGTGATCATTAAATAAATAACCCTTTATGGTAGGATATGGCCGCCCCGCCCGAACCTCGAACGCCCCAAAAAAAAGCCCGCCCGCGCACTGCGCGGACGGGCCTTTCCATTGCGGGGAAGCAACTACTCGGGCTTGGCCTGCTGGAGCAGTTCCATGGCCTGGAGGAGCTTGGCGGCCTGCTCGGGATTGTCTACCTGGGTGGAGAGGTAGGAAGCCTTCTGGGCCATTTCCATGATCAGGGTGCCCATGACCATGCGCTTGGACTTGGCGGGCAGGTTCTCAAGTTCGGCCATGCGGGCGTCCATGACGCCGACCTTGGCGGAAATTCCAGCGACGTCCTTCGTGAGGACGTTCACGCTCTGGTTGGACTTGAAGAACAGCACGCCGGCGAGCAGCACGGCGACAAGCGCCAGGATGAGGGACATGCGGCTGATGTCCTGGGAAGTCTTGGCATTGAGCTCGGCTAGGGAAGGCACCTCGTTCTCCTTGGGCTTGCGGAATTCGTCCATGGAAACAACCTTTTCCTCAGGCTTCATGTATCTCCTCCTTGGAATGCTGGACACGATGCGGGCGGAATCCTTCAACGATTCCGTTTTGACAGTATGACAGGTTTCCCCTGCCCTGTCCAGGGCGGCTCGGATCATCAAGGGAAGACCGACGCTTGCGCAGGCGCTGGAGAAGTCCGCGAACGCAAGGGCTTTCAGGGCAAGATTGCCCGTGAGCACCGTCTAGACAACGCGCAGGAGCCCGTCCGGGGCAGGTTCGTCCAGCACCCGACCCACGCGTGCGGCCACGTCGCCTCCCTGTTCGAGGAGCCTCACGGCCCGCCCGACCAGTTCCCCGGGCACCGCCAGAAGCAGGCCGCCGGAGGTCTGGGCGTCGAAGACCATGTCCACCAGTAGCGGGTCCACTCCGGCAGCGATCCGTGTCCAGGCCTGGAAGTGCTGCTTGTTGGCGTGGCTGCCTGCGGGCACGAACCCCTGACGAGCCAGGTCCAGGGCGTCGGGCAGCAGCGGCACGGAGGTGGCGTTGATCTCCACGGCCCAGCCCGAAGCGCGGGACATTTCCAGGGTGTGTCCTCCCAGGCCGAAACCGGTCACGTCCGTGGCCGCCCGCAGCCCCAGCTCGCGCACCACGGCCCCGGGCACGGCGTTGAGGCGCGAGGCCACGCGCCAGATGCTCTCTTCCAGCGCTTCGCACCCAGGAAGTCCAGCCTTGACGGCTGTTGCCAGCACCCCGGTCCCCACCGGCTTGGTGAGCACCAGTTCGTCCATGGGGCGAAGGCCCCGGTTGGTGGCGATGCGCCCGGGCTCCACAACCCCCGACACCGCCAGGCCGTACTTGATCTCCGCATCCTCGATGCTGTGCCCTCCGGCCAGAGCCGCCCCGGCCTCGCGCACCTTGGAAAGACCGCCGCGCAGCACCTCGCGCAGAATGGCCATGTCCATGCACTTCGCCGGAAAACAGACGATGTTCATGGCAGCATACGGCTCGCCGCCCATGGCATACACGTCCGAAAGGGCGTTGGAAGCGGCGATCTGGCCGAATCGGTAGGGGTCGTTCACCACGGGGGTGAAGAAATCGACGGTCTGGATCAGGGCCTTTCCGGGAGGAAACGTCAGAACCGCGGCGTCCTCATTGTCTCCCGAGCCCGTCAGCAACCTCGGATCGTCTGGGATTTCCAGTTCCCGCAAGACTGCCGCCAGGTCCCCTGGGGCGAGCTTGGCGGCTCAACCGGCAGCTTTGACGGTATCGACGAGTCTGAGAAGCGGCTGCATGGATCAGGCGCCCGCGACGGTGTTGAGGTAGTCCATGAAATAACGCATGGCGGGAAACACGTGTCTCTTGGCGTGGCGCACCATATGGAAGGAACGCTGCATGGTGAGCCCGGACACGGACACCTGGATCAGGTTGCCCTTGGCCATGCATGGCGCAACGGCCAACTTGGATGAGACGCACAGTCCCAGTCCGTGCAGAGCGCATTGCACCACCGCTTCATGGCTGCGCGCCTCGATGACCGTGTTGAGTGTTCGGATGTCCTGCCCCGCCGCGCCCAGAGCCAGCTCGAAGGCCTTGCGGGTTCCGGAGCCGTGCTCGCGCATAACCCACGGCCAATTGCGCAAGTCCTCCACCGCGATGGACGGCGTGCCCCCGTCGCACAACGCCTGCAAGCCAGGAAGTTTGCGAGAGCCAAGAACCGAAAGCTCGTCCTCTATGAACGGTGTGAACACGAGTTCGGGATCGCTCACCGCCAGCCCGACAACACCCAGAGCGAGTTCTCCCCGAGCCACGGCCCCGATGATGTCCTGGGAATCGCCAACCGTGAGCCGCACGCGCACGTCGGGATAACGCCGGGAGAATTCGGCCAACCTCTCAGGCAGAAGATAAGTGGCGGGAATGGTGCTACCTCCGATGAGCAACTCTCCGGCCACTTTTTGCTGCAAAAGCTCAACCTCTGCCCGCGCCGTCTCCAGGGCGGAAAACACCTGCAAGACGTGGCGGTAGAGGATCTCGCCGGCCTGGGTGGGAAGGATAGTCCTTCCCAGCCTGTCGAACAGCTGAGTGCCAAGTTCCTGCTCCAAAGAGAGCACATGGGCGCTGATGGTGGGCTGGGAGAGGAAAAGCCCCTGTCCGGCCTTGGAAAAACTGCCCAACTCGTACACTTTGCGGAACGCTTCGAGACGTCGTATATCCATGGAAGGGATTGGTACTATCATAATGCCCGATAGTAAAGCTCGGCCTGCTCACTCAGGTAATGACACAGGTTCCGGCTGTGCCGGTCATGGCCAATTTCCCGGTACGCCATCACTCAGTAAGGCTGGTTCCATGGAGCGAGGCGCCGGGCTGAAGTCCCCTGACCGTCGAGCCCGCCCTGGTGAAGCGATCGGACCATGGATGAACCGTCGCTGACGGCTCATGATAGAGATAGCTCACCGTGAACCGCGTTTCTCGCTATGGAAGCGCGAAGAGGAACGAACGCACTTGGTTCACTGCATGAAGCCGTGCCTTACGCCGAAGCATGGGTAAAGGTTCGTTCCCTGTGCAGACAGAGGCAAGGACACCGTGCGAAAAAAAGCGGGATGGCAGAGCCATCCCGCTTTGAGGACCATAGGGGTCTGGTCGTTACTTCGCTTCGGCCTCGGCGGCGGGAGCCTGAGCGGCCTCCTCGCGGCGAGTGAGTTCGATGACGGCCATGGGGGCGCAGTCACCTACGCGGGGCAGGCCGAGCTTGTAGACGCGGGTGTAGCCGCCGTTGACGCCCGAGAAGCGAGGGGCGATTTCGTCGAAGAGCTTCTTCACCAGCTGGTGGTTCTCAAGCACCTTGTAGGCGAGGCGGCGGGAGTGCACGTCGTCGCGCAGTCCGAGGGTGACCAGGTTGTCGGCGACCTTGCGCAGGGCCATGGCCTTGGTCTCGGTGGTCTTGATCTGCCCGTAGGTGAGAAGCGACCGGGCCATGTTGCGGAACATGGCTTTGCGATGGGAGGAGGTTCTTCCCAGTTTTTTACCGCTCTTGCTATGCCTCATTGGTCTGCTTCCTCTTGAGCCATTCCTGGTATTTCAGTTCGAAGTTGTCGATGCGCATGCCGAAATCGAGGCCCATTTCTTCAAGAACGCGACGGATTTCCTCGAGGGATTTCTTGCCGAAGTTCTTGGTCTTGAGCATCTCGTTTTCGGACTTCTGCATCAGTTCGCCGACCAGGGAGATGTTGGCGCTCTTCAGGCAGTTGGTGGCGCGCACCGAGAGTTCCAGCTCGTCGATGGACTTGAACAGGTTGGGGTTCAAGTCGTGGTCGTCGCCGCCGCGCGAGCCTTCAGTCTCGGACTCCTTCTCATCGAAGTTGATGAAGACGGAGAGCTGATCCTTGAGGATCTTGGCGGAGTAGGCGATGGCGTCCTCGGGGGTCACGGAGCCGTCGGTCCAGACATCGAGGATGAGTTTGTCGTAGTTGGTCATCTGCCCGACGCGGGCCTGGTCAACGGTATAGGCGACCTTTTTGACGGGGGTGAAGCTGGAGTCGAGCGTGATAAGACCGATCTCCTGGTTCAGGCCCTCGTGCATGTCGGCGGGGACGTACCCCTTGCCCATACGGATCTCGAACTCCATGCGCAGATCGCGCGCTTCCGAAAGCGTGCAGATGTGCTGTTCGGGGTCGAGAACGGTGACGTTCTGGTTGGCGGTGATGTCGCCGGCGGTGACCGCGCCCTGCTTGTTCACCGAGAGGGTGAGGCGCTGGGGCTCGTCCGTGGTCATGGCCAGGCGGATCAGCTTGAGGTTGAGCACGACGTCCGTGACATCCTCGATGACTCCGGGGATGGTGGTGAATTCGTGCTGAATGCCCTCGATGTTCACGCTCACGATGGCCGCGCCCTGCAGCGACGAGAGGAGCACGCGGCGCAGCGCGTTGCCGAGCGTCGTGCCGAAGCCGCGCTCCAGCGGCTCGCAGGTGAAGCGGCCGTAGGTGGACGTGGACTTGGGGTCGCGCGCGAGTTTCTCGGGGCGCACCAACTCGGACCAGTTGCGCGTGTTGATGAGCCTGTCGCCTGTACGGATGAGCATTGTGTCCTCTTACTTGGAGTACAGTTCGACGATGAGCTGCTCGTTTACTGCCAGCTGGATGTCTTCGCGTGTGGGCATGGCGTTGACCTTGCCCTTGAAGGCCGCACCGTCGACTTCCACCCAGGAGGGGCAGCCGCGACGGGCGATGACCTGCTGGGCTTCCTGAATCACGGGAACCTGGCGGTTCTTTTCGCGCACTTCCACCACGTCGCCCACGCGAACCTGGATGGAGGGGATGGAAACGCGGCGTCCGTTGAGCAGGAAGAGGCCATGGCGGACCATCTGACGGGCCTGGTCGCGCGAATTGGCGAAGCCCATGCGATAGATCACGTTGTCCATGCGGCGTTCCAGGTTGATGAGGAGGTTGGCGCCGGTGACGCCCTTCTGGCGGTCGGCCTCGGCGAAGTAGGAACGGAACTGCTCTTCCAGGATGCCGTAGACGCGGCGCGCCTTCTGCTTTTCACGCAGCTGCACGGCGTAATCGCTCATCTTCTTGCGGATGCGGCCGTGCTGGCCGGGGGCGTAGGGGCGGCGCTCATAGGCGCACTTGTCAGTAAAGCAGCGGTCGCCCTTGAGGAAGAGCTTGGCTCCCTCGCGGCGGCACAGGCGGCATTTGGGTCCAGTGTAGCGGGCCACGATGTTCTCCTTGGAAAGCTAGACCCGGCGCCGCTTAGGGGGGCGGCAACCGTTGTGGGGGATGGGGGTCACGTCGCGGATGTAGCTCACCTTGAAGCCCGCGGCGTTGATGGCGCGCATGGCGGCCTCGCGACCGGAGCCGGGACCCTTAACCAGGATGCCCACGGTGCGCATGCCGTTATCCTGAGCCTTGCGAGCGGCCGTTTCGGCGGCGACCTGCGCGGCAAAGGGGGTGGACTTGCGCGATCCCTTGAAACCGGCGCCGCCGGAGGTGGCCCAGCTCACCACGTTGCCGCGCTGGTCGGTGAACGTGATGATGGTGTTGTTGAAGGTCGCCTGGATGTGGGCAACGCCCACAGGGATGTTCTTCTTCTCTTTCTTGCCTTGACGGCGGGGTCTGGCTGCCATGATGATTCCTCTATTGAATGACGCGCCGAGCGGTTATTTCTTCTTTTTGGCCATCACGGCGCGGCGCGGTCCCTTACGGGTGCGGGCGTTGGTGTGCGTGCGCTGTCCGTGGACGGGAAGGCCCTTGCGGTGACGAAGCCCCCGGTAGCAGCCGATGTCCATCAGCCGCTTGATGTTGGCCGTGACCTCGCGCCGGAGATCGCCCTCAACCTTGTGGTTAGCTTCGATCTCTTTACGGATGGTGTTGACTTCTTCGGAAGTCAGGTCGTCGGTCTTCTTGGTCCACTCCACGCCGGTGGCATCCAGGATGTTCAAAGCGGTGGTGTGCCCGATCCCATAGATATAGGTCAGGGCGATGTCCATGCGCTTGTTCCTGGGCAGGTCGACTCCAGCAATACGGGCCACGTTCGATACCTCGCTAGATTCTTAACTTTATCCCTGGCGCTGCTTGTGCCGGGGATTTTCGCAGACCACCCTGAGCACGCCGTGACGGCGGATGATCTTACATTTCGGACAGAGCTTCTTCACCGAAGGCCGCACTTTCATAATCTTTCTCCCCAGAAACGGGTATGGCCTACGCCTCGAGGCGCTGGCTCAGTATTTTCGGTCCGTCGGCCGTAACCACCACGGTGTGCTCGCAATGAGCGGCGAGGCTGCGGTCCTTGGTGACCGCCGTCCACTTGTCCGCGAGGATTTCCACCTCGGGACCCCCCATGGTGACCATCGGCTCGATGGCCAGGGTCATGCCCGGCTTGAGCACGACAGGGTTTGCCCCCTTGGGGACAAAATTAGGAACCTCCGGTTTCTCATGGAGATTCCTGCCGATGCCGTGCCCAACGAACCGTCTTACAACAGAGTACCCCTGGCTTTCAACATGTTTTTGTATGGCCAGGGACACGTCGTAGAGGTTTCCCTCCGCCTGCACCTGGTCAATGCCCAGGCGCAGCGACTCTTCCGTGACCGCGAGGAGTTTCTTAGCCTCCTCACTGATCTCCCCGACGGGTACCGTGCGCGCGGAGTCGCCGTAAAACCCGCTGAGGATCACGCCCATGTCGAAGCTCACGATGTCTCCCTCGCACAGCTCGCGCTGGGACGGAAATCCGTGAACAACCTCCTCGTTCACCGAACAACACAAGGCGAACGGGTAGCCCAGGTAGCCCTTGAAAGCCGGCTTCACGCCGTACTGGTCGCAAAGCCCCAGGGCCATCTCTTCAAAGAGCATCGTTTTGACGCCGGGCCGGACTGCCTTCTCCAGTTCATCCAGGATGGAGGCCACTATGCCCCCCGCCTGGCGCATGACGGAGATTTCAGCGTCGTTCTTGACGTAAATGCCGCGAAACTTCTTCAACCTAGGCCCTGCCCTTGATGCGGCCCTTGGCCAGGAGTCCCTCGTACTGGCGGCTGATCATGTAAGACTCGATCTGCCCCATGAAGTCCATGGCCACGCCGACGACGATGAGCACGCTCGTGCCGCCGAAGTAGAACGGGACGTTGAACTGGGCGATCAGGAACATGGGCAGCACGCACACGGCAGAGATGTACATGGACCCCCACAGGGTGAGGCGCGCCAGGACGCGGTCCAGGTACTCCTTCGTCTTCTGGCCGGGACGGATGCCCGGCACGAAGCCGCCCTGCTTGCGGATGTTCTCGGCGATCTGCTTCGGATCGAAGATGATCGCCGTGTAGAAGTAGCAGAAGAAGACGATCATGCCAATAAACAGGAAGTTGTACACAATGGAGCTCGGGTTGAACCACGAAGCCACCATCTGCACCCAGTCTGCCTGATAGAAGTTGGCGATGGTCGCCGGGAAGAGCAGGATGGACGAGGCGAAGATGGGCGGAATCACGCCTGCCGTGTTGATGCGCAACGGCAGATGCGTGGTCTGGCCGCCGTACATCTTACGGCCCACCATACGCTTTGCGTACTGTATGGGAATGCGGCGCTGGCCGCGTTCCATGAAGACGATGGCCACCAACACGCCCGCCATCACACCGACCAGCAGGATGAGCACCATGAGGCTCATTTCGCCCTGGCCCACCAGCTGGAAGGTGTTGATGAGCGCGCGCGGAAGACCGGCCACGATGCCCGCGAAGATGATCAGCGAGATGCCGTTGCCGATCCCCTTTTCGGTGATCTGCTCACCCAGCCACATGAGGAACACGGTTCCGGCCGTGAGGGTCATCACGGTCATGAACTTGAACCCCAGGCCAGCATGGAGCACGATGGGCGCCCCGGTGGGGCTGGTCATGCTCTCAAGGCCAACGGCGATGCCCAGACCCTGAACCAGGGTGATGAGCACCGTGCCGTAGCGGGTGTATTGGGTGATCTTCTTGCGTCCCTGCGCTCCTTCCTCTTTCTGCAGCCGGTTGAGTTCCGGGCTCACCACGGTGAGCAGCTGCATGACGATGGAGGCGGAGATGTAGGGCATGATGCCCAGGGTGAAGATGGAGAGCTTGTTCAGGCCGCCGCCGGAGAACATGTCGAAAAGCCCGAACAGCGTGTTCTTGGCGCTGTGGAAGAAATCCGCCAGCGCCAGGGTGTCCACGCCGGGAACGGGCACATGGATGCCCACACGGTAGACGGCCAGAAGCAGGAAGGTCCAAAGGATCTTCTTTTTCAGCTCCGGCAGACGAGCCAGATTCTCCACGCCTTGCAGTGCCACGTTAGCCTTCCGTCACGTTTTCCAGGGGCTTGGCGGCGCCGCCGGCCTTGGCGAGCTTCTCCAGGGCAGAGGCGCTGAACTTGTGGGCTTCCACGGTGATGGCCTTGGTGAGGTCCCCGTTGCCGAGGATCTTCACCGGGGCGCCCTTGGGGGCAAGGCCGCGCTCGTAGATGAGGTCGAGTGTAATCTCGGCGGTCTCGGGGAAGGATTCCACGAGGCGATCGAGATTGATGGGGCTGTAGGAAACCTTGAAAGGATTCTTGAAGCCGCGCTTGGGCAGACGGCGGGCCAGAGGCATCTGGCCGCCTTCGAACCAGGGCCTGGAGCTGACTCCAGCACGAGCATTCTGGCCCTTGTTGCCCTTGCCGGCTGTGCAGCCCTGGCCGGTGCCGCGTCCGCGCCCAATGCGCTTGCGGTCCTTG
The DNA here is from genome assembly GCF_013019105.1 of Fundidesulfovibrio magnetotacticus. NCBI lineage: Bacteria > Pseudomonadati > Thermodesulfobacteriota > Desulfovibrionia > Desulfovibrionales > Desulfovibrionaceae > Fundidesulfovibrio > Fundidesulfovibrio magnetotacticus. The sequence continues at coordinate 8,493 of NZ_BLTE01000020.1, read as the reverse complement.
CGCTCCTCGGGGAAGGGAGTGAGTTCGTTAAGCAGCATGTTCTTTCACCTCAACCAGGTGATTGACTTTGTAGATCATACCCCGCACGGCCGGAGTGTCCGGCAGGGTTTTGGCCTGACGGATCTTGCGCAACCCCAAAGCCTCCAAAGTGGCCTTCTGGTTGGGGGTGCACCCGATCTTGCTCTTGAGGAGCGTGATGGTCACTTGCCCGCTCATGGTGCTACTTCCTCGGAGTTTCCACGGTTTTACCGCGCAGTTCGGAAACCTGCTCGGCGCTGCGCAGCGATGCCAGGCCCGCCACGGCGGCCCTGAGCACGTTGTGCGGATTGTTGGTGCCGATGGCCTTGGTAAGGATGTCGTGCACCCCGGCGGCCTCCATGACGGCGCGCACCGGGCCGCCCGCGATGATCCCGGTGCCCTTGGAGGCGGGGATAAGCACCACGCGGCCGGCGCCGAAGCGTCCCATCACCTGGTAAGGCAGCGTGCCGTCCAGGAGGGGGACCTTGATCATGGACTTCTTGGCCTGGTCCGTGGCCTTGCGGATGGCTTCGGGGACTTCGTTGGCCTTGCCCAGGCCGAAGCCCACGGAGCCCTTTCCGTCGCCCACGACGACCAGCGCGCTGAAGCTGAACCGGCGGCCGCCTTTCACGACCTTGGCCACGCGGTTGAGCGAAACGATCTTCTCGATTTGGGTCAGTTCAGACTGTTCCATGGTGGTCCCCGTTAGAATTGCAGCCCGCCCTCACGGGCGCCGTCAGCCAAGGCCTTGATGCAGCCGTGGTAGAGGTAGCCGTTGCGGTCGAAGACCACGCTGGCGATGTCCTTTTCCTTGGCCTTGGCCGCAACGTCGCGGCCCACCTTGACGGCGGTGTCCTTGTTGGGCTTGAGCGACTCGCCGCCCTTGGAGAGCGCGAGCGACGAGGAGGAGACCAGGGTCTGGCCGGTCTCGTCGTCCACGATCTGGCAGTAGACGTGCAGGTTGGAGCGGTAGACCACCAGCCTGGGCCTCTCCGGGCTGCCGGAGATCTTCTTGCGGATGCGCACCTTGCGGCGCATACGCGCGGCTTGCTTGCTGAGCTTCATGTCCAGGCCCCCTACTTCTTGCCGCCGGATTTGCCGGCCTTGCGGCGAATCTGCTCGTTGTCGTACTTGATGCCCTTGCCCTTGAAGGGTTCAGGCGGGCGCACGCGCCGGATCTGCGCGGCGGTTTCGCCCACGAGCTGCTTGTCGATGCCCGAGATCGTGAGCTTGTTGCCCTCGGCCTTGGCTTCGATGCCGGCAGGCAGCGGGAACTCGACGGGATGGGAGAAGCCCACGTTCAGGACAACGGCTTTGCCTGCAACCTGGACCTTGTAACCCACGCCGATGACTTCCAGGGTCTTGGAGAAACCCTTGGTGACGCCTTCGATGCAGTTGGCCAGGAGCGTGCGGCGCAGGCCGTGCTGGGCACGGGCCAGACGCGAGTCGTCTGTGCGGCCCACGCGGACCACGGAACCGTCGATTTCGTAGGTGAGCTTGGGATGAGCGGGCGTTTCCAGGGCCCCTTTGGGCCCCTTCACGTTCAAGGCCTCCCCGGCGACCTTTACCTCGACCCCCTTGGGGATCTCAATTTCTTTCTTGCCTATGCGGGACATGGCTTGAATCCTCTTACCAGACTTCGCAAAGCAGCTCGCCGCCCACGTTGGCGCTCCGGGCGGCCAGGCCGTCCATGATGCCACGGGAGGTGGAGAGAATGCAGATGCCAAGTCCGTTCTGGACGCGCGGGATGTCGTGCGCCCCGACATAGATGCGACGGCCGGGCTTGCTCACGCGTTTGAGGCCTGCGATAAGCGGGCGGCCCTTTGCATACTTGAGCGTGATCACAAGATCACGTCCATCCACGGCGAATTCCTCAATGTAGCCCTGATCCTTCAGAATCCCAGCCATGGACTCCTTCATCTTGGAGTGCGGCATGGCGACCTTCTTGTGCAGCGCGTGGTACGCGTTGCGGATGCGGGCCAGCATGTCGGCGATTGGATCGGTCACGGACATGTTCGGGCCTCCTACCAGCTCGATTTCCTGACGCCGGGAAGTTCTCCGGCCAGGGCCATGTTGCGGAAGCAGATGCGGCAAATGCCATATCTGCGAAGGAACGCCCGGGAACGGCCGCAGATGGGGCAACGATTGTACGCCCGGGCCGAAAATTTGGGCTTGCGCCGGGCCTTAACCATGAGGGCAGTGCGTGCCACGGTCGTATCCTCCTACTTCTTGAAGGGCATGCCGAGCAGGTCGAGGAGGACTTTGCCTTCCTTGTCGCTGACGGCGCTGGTCACGATGGTGATGTTCATGCCCTTCACACGTTCGACCCGGTCGATATTGATCTCGGGGAAAATGGTGTGTTCCTTGATGCCCAGGGTGAAGTTGCCGCGACCATCGAACCCGCGGTCGGGGACACCCCGGAAGTCGCGCACGCGAGGCAGCGCGAAGTTCACCAGCTTGTCGTAGAAGTCCCACATGCGGTCGTGGCGAAGCGTCACCCGGCAGCCCACAGGCTGATTCTCGCGCAGCTTGAAGGCCGCGATGGACTTCTTGGCCCGGGTGACCACGGCCTTCTGCCCGGCGATGGCGGTCAACTCGTTGACGGCCTCGTCGATCAGTTTGGAGTTCTGGGAGGCTTCGCCAAGTCCGATGTTCAGGGAGATGAACTTGAACTTGGGAATCTGCATGGAAGACTTGTACCCGAACTCCTTCTGCAAGGCCGGCACGACCTTTTCGGAGTAGATTTGTTCGAGGCGAGTCATGGTGTGATTCCCTTTAGCTGATGACTTCATTGCACTTCTTGCAGAAGCGGAGTTTCTTGCCGTCCTCGGTGTACTTGTAGCCCACGCGGGTGGGCTTGGCGCACGCGTCGCACATGAGGGCAACGTTGGAGATGGCCAGGGCGGCCTCCTTCTCCTCGATGCCGCCGGCCTGGCCGGCGTAGGGGTTGCCTTTGCGGTGACGCTTCACCAGGTTCACCTTCTCCACCAGGATCCGGTCGCTCTTGGGGAGGATCTTCAAGACCTTTCCGATCTTGCCCTTGTCCTTCCCCGCAATGACCATCACCTTGTCGTCTTTGCGGATACGATACGTTTTCATGGCGTCCTCGGGCTTCCTATCTACAGGACTTCAGGGGCCAGCGACACGATCTTCATGAAATTCTTCAGGCGAAGTTCGCGGGCCACGGGTCCGAAGATACGGGTTCCCACTGGCTCGAGCTGCGCGGAGAGCAGCACGGCAGAGTTGTTGTCGAACTTGATGTAGGTGCCATCCGGGCGACCCACTTCCTTCTTCGTGCGAACAATGACGGCCTTCATCACCTGCCCCTTCTTCACCTTGGAATGGGGCATGGCTTCCTTGACGGAGACCACGATGATGTCGCCCACGGAGGCGTAGCGCCGGCGGGAACCGCCCAGCACCTTGATGCAGGCCACTTTCTTGGCGCCGGAGTTGTCGGCGACGTCGAGTACGGATTCAACCTGGATCATTTCGCCTTCTCCATGATCTTCACCAGATGCCAGCGCTTGCGGGCCGACAGCGGGCGGTGCTCGATGATCTGCACCTTGTCGCCCATGCCGCACTCGTTCATCGGGTCGTGGGCCATGAACTTCTTGCGGCGGCGGATGTACTTCTTCACCAGGGGGTGCTTCACCAGCGTCTCAACGCGCACGACGATGGTCTTGTCGCACTTGTCCGAGACCACGATGCCGGTCAGCACCCGGCGGTTGCTCTTGTGCTCTTCCATGGTTTCCTACCTGCCGCTTTTCTTTTGGGACATCACGGTTTTGATGCGCGCGATGTCGGTCTTCAGTTCGTTCAGGCGGTGCGTTTTTTCCAGCTGAGCGGTGGCGTGCTGGAAGCGCAGCTTGAAGAGCTCTTCCTGGGTCTGCGTAAGCTGCTCGGCAAGCTTGGCCTCGTCGAATTCGCGCAGTTCCTTGGCGGTAACCATGGCTACACCAGTTCCTTGGTCACGATCTTGGTCTTGATGGGCAGCTTGTGCTGGGCGCGCTTGAGGGCCTCGACCATCACTTCCATCTCGACGCCCTTCACCTCGTAGAGCACGCGGCCGGGCTTAACGGGAGCGCACCAACCCACCGGGGAGCCCTTACCGGAACCCATCCGCACTTCAGCGGGCTTGGAGGTCACCGGGAAGTCGGGGAAGATGCGGATCCAAACTTTGCCGCCGCGCTTGATGTGGCGCATGATGGCCACGCGGGCAGCCTCGATCTGCTGGCTGGTCAGCTTTCCGTGCTCCACGGCCTTGATGGCCACGTCGCCGAAAGAGACCTCGGTCCCGCCGGTAGCGGGGCCGTCCAGACGGCCTTTCTGACGCTTGCGGAATTTGGTTCTGTTGGGGGAGAGCATTACTGTTCGACCTCGTTGACGAGAATCTCGCCCTTGAAGATCCACACCTTGACGCCGATGACGCCGTAGGTGGTCTTGGCGGTGGCCAAGCCGTAGTCGATGTCGGCGCGCAGGGTGTGCAGGGGCACGCGGCCGTCGCGGTACCATTCGGAGCGGGCGATCTCGGCGCCGGCCAGGCGGCCAGCGCAGAACACCTTGATGCCCTCGGCGCCGAACTTGCGGGCCAGGCCCACCGTGCGCTTCATGGCGCGGCGGAAGGCCACGCGGCGCTCAAGCTGGAGGGCGATGTTTTCGGCCACCAGCTGGGCGTCGGTTTCGGGACGGCGGATCTCGTTGACCTCGACGGCGAACTCACGGCCGAAGCGCTTCTTGAGATCGGCGCGAACCTTCTCGATCTCGGTGCCCTTGCGGCCGATGACGATACCCGGGCGGGCAGTGTGGATGATCAGCTTGATCTTTCCGCCGGCGCGCTCGATCTCGATCCTGGAAATGCCGGCATGGAACAGCGAGGACTTCACAAACTTGCGGATGCGGTTGTCCTCGTAGACGAAGCCGGGGTATTCCTTCTTGGCGAACCAGCGGGAATTCCAGTTCTTGTTGTAGCCCAGGCGGAAGCCGTACGGGTGGACTTTCTGACCCATGGCCCCTACTCCTTCTCTTCTTCAACAACCACGGTGATGTGGCTGGTGCGCTTGAGGATGCGGTTGGCCCGGCCCATGGAGCGCGGCATGATGCGCTTCCAGGTGGGGCCCTGGTTCACGATGACGTCCTTCACCTTCAGGGTGTCCACGTCGGCGGACATCTGTTCGGCGTTGGACAGGGCCGAGTGCAGCACCTTGCCGATGAGGAAGGCGGCCTTCTTGGGCGTGAACTTGAGGATGTTCATGGCTTCCTCGACGCCCCTGCCCTTGACGGTGGCTGCGACCAGGCGGGCTTTCTGAGGGCTCACCCGGACGAATTTGGCGATGGCTCTGGCTTCCATGTCCGGCTCCCCTACTTCTTGCCCTTGGCGGCTTTCTTGTCCGCGGCGTGGCCGTGGAAGGTGCGGGTGGGGGCGAACTCGCCCAGCTTGTGGCCGACCATGTTCTCGGAAACGAACACCGGGATGAACTTGCGTCCGTTGTGCACGGCGAAGGTCAGCCCGACCATCTCGGGAAGGATGGTGGAGCGGCGCGACCAGGTCTTGATGACCCGGCGATCCTGAGTTTCGTTGGCCTTTTCGACTTTGCCGGTCAGGTGACCGTCGACAAAGGGGCCTTTCTTGAGCGAACGAGGCATGTGCGCGCTCCTACTTCTCGTTGCGGCGTTTCACGATGAGCCGCGACGAGGCCTTCTTGCGATTTCTGGTCTTCTGGCCCTTGGCAGGCTTGCCCCAGGGCGAAACGGGGTGACGACCGCCGGAGCTCTTGCCCTCGCCGCCGCCCAGCGGGTGGTCGACGGGGTTCATGGCCACGCCGCGCACCTTGGGACGCTTGCCCAGCCAGCGGTTGCGGCCGGCCTTGCCGATGGACACGTTCTCATGGGTCACGTTGCCCACCTGGCCCACGGTGGCGATGCAGGCGGCCAGCACGTTGCGCACTTCGCCGGAGGGCAGGCGCAGCAGCGCGTACTTGCCTTCCTTGGCAATGAGCTGGGCGTAGGTGCCGGCGGCGCGGCAGAGCTGGCCGCCGCGGCCGGGGGTCATCTCGATGTTGTGCAGCAGGGTGCCCACGGGCATCTTCTGCATGGCCATGGCGTTGCCGGGCTTGATGTCCGCGCCTTCGCCAGCCAGCAGGGTGTCACCGACATTGATGCCAACCGGCGCGAGAATGTAACGCTTTTCACCGTCTGCATAGTGCAAAAGGGCGATACGGGCGGAACGGTTGGGATCGTACTCGATGGTGGCGACCTTGGCCGGGATGCCCACCTTGTCGCGGCGGAAGTCGATGATGCGGTAACGGGTCTTGTTGCCCGCACCGCGGCGACGCGAGGTGATGCGGCCCTGGTTGTTGCGGCCGGACTTCTTGTTCAGGCCCTCGGTGAGGGACCGCTCCGGCTTGGAAGCGGTGACCTCGGCGAAGTCGGACACGGTCTGGAAGCGGCGTCCGGCCGAGGTGGGTTTGAGCGTGCGCACGGCCATGGCTTAGACTCCCTCGAAGAATTCGATCTTTTCGCCGGAGGCCAGGGTCACGTAGGCCTTCTTGTAGCCCGGCACGTGGCTGACCTTGCGGCCGCCGCGAAGGCGCTTAAGCGGCCGGCGACGCACCACGTTGACCTCGTCGACCTTCACCTTGAAGGCTTCCTCGACGGCCGCCTTGATCTCGATCTTGTTGGCGTCGGGGGCAACGTAGAAGATCACCTGGTTGGAATCTTCCTTGGCCTTGGTCGCCTTTTCGGAGATCAGCGGCTTGATGAGAATGTTCGCGAAGCTCATGGCTCTACCTCAACCTTTCCTGGACGGCCTGCGCCGCGCCTTGCACCATCACCAGCTGAGGGTGCTTGAGCAAATCGTAAACGTTCAGCATGTCCTGCCGAACGACCTTGATGCCGGGAAGATTCCGGGCGGAAAGCTCGATAGTGTTATTCGACTCGGGCAGAACGATCAAGGCCTTTTTCAGCCCGAACGCTCCGGCCACCCCGGCGAAGAGCTTGGTCTTCACTTCGGGCAGGTCGAGCTTGTCCACGAGGATCAGGCTCTCTTCGGCCACCTTGGTGGAGAGCGCCATCTTGAGCGCGAGAGCTTTGATCTTCTTGTTCACCTTGAATTCGTAGCTGCGCGGCTGCGGGCCGTGCACAACGGCGCCGCCCTTCCAGATGGGGGAGCGCTTGGCGCCGGAGCGGGCGCGTCCGGTGCCCTTCTGCCGCCAGGGCTTGGAGCCCGAGCCGGAAACGAAGGAGCGCGTCTTAACCGAGTGGGTGCCTGCGCGCTTGGCGGCCAGCTGGGAGCGGACCACCAGATGCAGCAGTTCGGGCCGCACGGCGACTTCGAACACCTCGGGCGCCAGTTCCAGCTGCCCGACTTCCTTGTTCGTCTGATCGAATACTTTGACGGTGGCCATGCCCTACCCCTGCTTGCGGATCATCACCAGGCCGTTGCGGTGGCCGGGGACCTGGCCTTTGACCAGGATGATGTTGTTCTCGGGCCTGACGTCGTAGATCTCCAGATTGATGGAGGTCACGGTGCGCGCGCCCATATGTCCGGCCATTTTCTTGCCCTTCATGACTTTTCCGGGCTCGGTGTTATGGCCGATGGAGCCACCGGAGCGGTGGGCCTTTTCGGTGCCGTGGGTGGCCTTGAGGCCGCCGAAGCCGTAACGCTTCATGGGACCCTGGAAGCCTTTGCCGATGGAAGTACCGGTGACTTTCACCTTGTCGCCCTGGGCAAAGATGGAGACCGTGATCTCCTGGCCCAGTTCGTAGCCTTCCACGTTGTCGAGGCGGATTTCGCGAAGCTGACGGAAGAAGCCCTTTCCGACCTTGGCCTGATGGCCGCGCTCGGGCTTGTTGAGCTCCTTCTCCTCGCGCTCGTCAAAGGCCAGCTGAAGGGCGGTGTAGCCGTCCGTCTCCTGGGTCCTGATCTGCATCACCGGACAGGGGCCCGCGGCGATGACCGTTACCGGGACCACCGTGCCGTCATCGCTGAAGACGCGGGTCATGCCCAGCTTGCGGCCGATGATGCCAAGGGTTTTCTTGGCCATGATACGTTTCCCCTTTCCTTAAAGCTTGATTTCGACGTCAACGCCAGCGGGCAGCGAGAGCTTGCCCAGGGCATCGACGGTCTGCTGGGTGGGTTCCAGAATGTCCAGCAGACGCTTGTGAACGCGCATCTCGAACTGCTCGCGGGACTTCTTGTCCACGTGCACGGAACGGTTCACGGTGGTCTTGTGGATGTTGGTGGGCAGCGGGATGGGCCCGGCAATGCCCGCGCCGGTGTTGCGCGCGGTATCGACGATCTCGGCCACGGCCTTGTCCAGGATACGGTAGTCGTAGGCCTTGAGCTTGATCCTGATGCGGTCGCTGTTCATTGTCTTTCTACTCCATGATCTCGGTCACGACACCGGCGCCGACGGTACGGCCGCCTTCGCGGATGGCGAAGCGCAGGCCGGTCTCCATGGCGATGGGGGCGATCAG